>CAMFIX010000161.1 GCA_945952425.1 uncultured Pseudorhodobacter sp.
GTGCAATCGGGCGGCGAGGATGAGGTTCTGCAATGAGCCCGCCCGATTTCGACCGCCGCATGCTGGAGGCGCTGGTCTGCCCCCAGACCCAGACGACCTTGCGCTACGATGCCGAGCGGCAAGAGCTGGTCTCGATGGCGGCGGGCCTGGCCTTTCCGATCCGCGACGGCATTCCCGTGATGCTGCTGAGCGCGGCGCGCGAAATCGGCGGCTGAGGCGAAAAGGCGCGGGTGGCCATCAAAATAAGGTCAGCGGGGCCTGCGGGGCTTGACTCGCGCGCCCGCTTCCGGTTGGTGCGAAAATCGCAACAATTCACAGTCCGGAACGGCGTCGTGACCCAACTTTACCAATTGGCCCCCAAACTGGCCGCCCTTGTCTTGATCGCGACCCTGTCGGCCTGCGGCGCCCCCAAGAAGGTCGAGGAAGCGCCGCCCGTCGCCGTCCCGGGCTATGAGGCGCTGACCGACAACGGCTTCGACATTCCCGCCGTCGATCCCGACTTGCTGAAGGACGGCTATCAGAAGGTCGAGGTCGCCTATGCCGGCGACGAGGCGCCGGGGACCATCGTGGTCGACCCCTTCGCCCGCAAGCTTTACCTGGTCGAAGAGGGCGGCATGGCGACGCGCTATGGCATCGCGGTCGGGCGCCAGGGCCTGTCGTTCCGCGGCACCGGCGTCGTCGGGCGCAAGGAGGAATGGCCCTCCTGGACCCCCACCGCCAATATGGTGCGCACCCGGCCGGATCTTTACCTGGAATATGCCGGCGGCAAGTCGGGCGGGCTGGACAACCCCTTGGGCGCGCGGGCGATGTATCTGTATCGCAATGGCAAGGACAGCATGTTCCGCATCCATGGCACGATCGAGAATGCCTCGATCGGCCATGCGACCTCGGCCGGCTGCATCCGGCTGTTCAACCAGGATGCCATCGACCTTTACGAGAAGGTGAAGATCGGCACCAAGATCAAGGTGCGGACGCTGGAGGAAAGCATCGCGGCGGAAGGGCCCTATATGGACAATGCCTTCGGCCGCGCGGTGCCGGATACGCCGGAGAACCAGGCGCAGAAGGTGAAGGACGAGGCGGCGATTGCCGAGGCCGCGGCGAAAGACCCGGAATTCGCGGCCAAGCTTGCGGCGGCCGAAGAGGCAGAGCGCCGGGCGATGCTGCAGGCGGCGGCTGCGGGCGGCAAGTAAGGGGCCTCGGCCAAAGGCCTCGGCCCGCGCGGCGGCCCGTGGGCGGAGGGGCGACCCCTCCGCACCTCCCCCGCGCTGCGCCTGGGGCTGAGCGCTGGAGGGGCCGGCCCCTCCAGACCTCCCCGGGATATTTGGGCAAATGTGAAAGCAGCGAGTCTGCGCGAGGTTGACGCGGGGCTTCGCAGCAAGGGCGGATCGCCCCCCATCTTACCCCAGGACGACGTAATCCTTCAGCGTGGGCTCGATGCAGCGCCAGGAGCCCTTGAAGCCCGGGCGGATCAGGTAGCTGTCGCCGGGGGCGAGCCTTGTCTCTGCGCCGGTCTCGTCGACCAGGACCGAGAGGCCTTCGAGGATGCGGATATATTCCCATTCGACGTAATCGACCCGCCATTCTCCCGTGGTCGTATGCCAGAGCCCGGCGTAAAGCGTTCCGCGCTCTTCCAGGTTCCAGGTGGTGTGGACGGGATCGCCCGCGATGACCCTTTCGGCCGCGGGACGGGTGATTTCGGGCGTGACGCCCTGGCGGGTGAGTTTGACCAGATGTTCCATGGTCGGCATTTCGGCAGGGGCGGGCGCCGGGGTCAAGGGCTCTTTGCGGGGGCTCTTTGCGCTGCAATGCGGCGTAACAATCTTGCGAAGCGGGGGGATTCATGCCCATATCCCGGGCGTGGAGCAAAGCGGAGCCTGAAAGATGAGCGCAACCCCGTCCATGGGCCTCCGCCCGGCGCTGCCGCCCGACATCGCGGCCCTGAAGGGTCAAAGGCCGATCGTCATGCTGACCGCCTATACGGCGCCGATGGCGCGGCTGGTCGATGCGCATTGCGACGTGGCGCTGGTGGGCGATTCGCTCGGCATGGTGCTGCATGGCCTGCCCTCGACCCTGGGCGTCACGATGGAGATGATGATCCTGCATGGCCGCGCGGTGATGCGGGGGCTGACCCGGGCCATGTGCGTGATCGACATGCCCTTCGGGTCGTATGAGGAGAGCCCGGAGCAGGCCTTCCGCAATGCGGCCCGGCTGGTGGCCGAGACCGGCGCCCCGGCGGTGAAGCTGGAGGGCGGGGCGCATATGGCCGAGACCATCGCTTTCCTGACCGCGCGCGGCATTCCGGTGATGGCCCATGTCGGGCTGACGCCCCAGGCGGTGAACACTTTGGGCGGCTACAAGGTCGTGGGGCGCGAGGCGGAAGCGGCGCGGGTGATGGAGGATGCAAGGGCTGTCGAGGCGGCTGGCGCCTTTGCCGTGGTGATCGAGAAAGTGCCGATGGGGCTTGCCGCGCGGATCACGCAAGGGCTGGCCATCCCGACCATCGGCATCGGCGCGGGCCCCGATTGCGACGGGCAGGTGCTGGTGGTGGACGATATGCTGGGGCTTTTCACCGATTTCCGGCCGAAGTTCGTGAAACGCTATGCCGACCTGGGCCAGGGCGCCGCCGCGGCCATCGCGGATTATGCCGACGACGTGCGCGCCCGCCGCTTCCCCACGCGCGAGCATGGCTTTGCCGATGTGGTGAAGCCGAAATGATCTTGCGCCGGGTCGAGGAGTTGCGGACCCTGGCCCGCGGCTGGAAGCGCGAGGGCGTCGTGGGCCTGGTGCCGACGATGGGGGCGCTGCATGCGGGGCATCTCTCGCTGGTCCGGGCGGCCAAGGCGGGGGCGGACCGGGTGATCGTGACGATCTTCGTCAACCCGCGGCAGTTCAACTCGCCCGCCGATCTGGAGAAATATCCGCGTACCGAGGCGGCGGATGCCGCTTTGCTGGCGCCCCTGGGCGTCGATGCGATCTTCATCCCCGCACCGGAAGAGGTCTATCCGCCGGGTTTTGCGACCGAAGTGACCGTGCAGGGCGTGGCTTTGCCCCTGGAGGGCGCGCTGCGGCCCGGCCATTTCGCGGGGGTGGCGACCGTGGTGACCAAGCTGTTCGGCATGACCCAGGCCGATCGTGCCTGGTTCGGCGAAAAGGACTGGCAGCAGCTGCAGGTCATCCGCCGCATGGTCGCCGACCTGAATCTCCCGGTCGAGGTTCTGGGCGTGCCGACCTTGCGCGACCCCGACGGGCTTGCCATGTCCTCGCGCAACGCGAGGCTCTCGCCCGAGGCCCGGGCCGCGGCGCCCGCGCTTTACGCCTGGATGCAGCGCATGGCGGCGGGCGAGACGGGCGCCGAGGCGGGCCTTCTGGCGGCAGGCTTCGAGCGGGTGGAATACCTGGCCTTCCACGACGCCGAAACCCTGGGCCCGCCGCGCCCCGGCCGCCCGCGGCGCCTTCTGGCCGCGGCCTGGATCGGGGGCGTGCGGCTGATCGACAATATCGCGGCTTGAAAGGCTGTCGCCGCGGGATTAGCTGAAAGCGGGGAGGCCCAAAATGTTGAAGATGATCTTCCTCTGGCTCGTCGTCCTGCCGCTGGTGCATTGGCTGGTGGCGGTCTATTCGCGCTCGGTCCGGCGCGAGGCTTTGGAGCGCGACTTCGACGATGGGGGAGAGCCGGGCACCCGCGAAGCCTTCATCGCCCAAGGCATGGCCGCGTATGAACATTCGCTGAGGAAGAAGATTCTCGTCCTGGTCTATGTCATTCCCATTCTGGCCGTGGTGGTGATCGCCTGGGCCGTCAACCACAATTGAGGCCGCGATGCGCAAGGTGAAGTGGATTTTCCGGGCTGTGCTCGCCCTGATCGTGGCGATTCTTCTGTGGTACACGCTGCCCCAGCACGATGTGGTGCGCATCACCGAAGTCTATAACCGGATCACGACCGTCTCCTGGGCGAACCGGATGTTCTATGCCTCGCCCGACAGCGGCACGGCCGAGGGCACCGACAGCCGCGACGTGCGCTTCATCTCGGCCGCCTTCAACGACGGCTCGGTGACGGTCTATCGCAACGAGGACACCGGCTGGATCTGGCCGCCCTACTTCAAATACGACAGCTCGAACCTGCAGGCGGTGGCGTCGAACCTGAAGGGCGACAAATGGGTGATGGTGACGCGCTATGGCTGGCGGATGCCCTGGCTGTCGATCTATCCCAACGCGATCCGCATCTCCGAGGTCTCGGGGCCGGATTACACCTATTTCCCCTGGCTGAACCTGGTCATCATCGCGCTTCTGCTGGGCCTGGTCTTCTGGGTGCGCGCCATGTGGCTGCAGTTCTGGGAGCGGATGGTCGACCCGGCGGTGGCCAATGTGCAAGAGGCGGGCGACCGGACCAGGGGCTGGTTCCAGAGGCTCTTCCGCCGCTGAACGGAGCGCCTAGGCAGGCGCAAGTTTATCCCTCGGCTGCGGCATGCGCCTCCGCCTCAGCGGGGGGCGCCGCCCCCCGAGACCCCCCGGGATATTTGGGCAAATGTGATGGGACAGGGGGGGCAAGGCCAAGCCTATCGGGGCGCCTTGCCTCATGGCGCGATTCCCTCCCCGGCGGCCCCCTCCTGCCTAGGTGCCCGCGGTTCTGCCAAAGAGAAAGAGGCGCCCCATCCGCGGCGCCCTTTTCTCTTTCATACTTGCCCAAATACTCGCGGGGGGCACGGGGGGCAGACGGCCCCCCGCCGTGGCGCCAGACGACCGGCCAACGGCGGCGTCAGGCCGAGGGTGGGGCCAGACGCGCCCTCGGGACGGCGCCTTACTTCCGCAAGGCGCCGCCGGTGGCCTTGGTCACCTTCTCGACGATCTTCGCGCTGACCGCTTCGATCTCGGCATCGGTCAGGGTCTTGTCCTTCGGCTGCAACCGCACCGACAGCGCAATCGACTTCTTGCCCGGCCCCATCTGCGCCTCGGCCTTCTCGCCCGTGAACTGGTCGAAGACCGCGACCTTCTCGATCAAGACCTTGTCGGCCCCCAAAGCCGCATTGACCGCCGTCAGCGCCTCGACCTTCGCATCCACCACGAAAGCGAAATCGCGCTCCACCGCTTGCAGGTCCGACAGGCCAAGCGCCGGCCGGGTCGGGACTTTCACCTTGGGCTCGGGGACATTGGCCACCGCCACGGTCAAAGCCATCGCCGGGCCCTTCACGCCGATCTGCGCCAGAACCCGGGGGTGAATCTCGCCAAAGGTCGCCAGCATGTTCGGCCCGAGGCCGATCACGCCCGACCGCCCCGGATGGAACCAGGCAGGCACCTTGCGGCCGATCTGGGTGCGGGCGGGAGCGCCCAAAGCCGCCAGCACCGCCTCGGCATCCGCCTTGACGTCATAGACATCCACCGGACGGCGCGAGCCGAAGGGGTCACGCGCCGCCGCCGCTCCGACCAGCAGAGCGGTCGCCATCAGCGCCTGTTCCCCGGGCTCGCCGCCCGAGAACACCGGGCCGACCTCGAAGAGCCCAAGGTCCATGAACCGCCGCGCGTGGTTGCGGGCCGCGGCGCGCAAGAGCCCGGGCAGCAGGTCGGGGCGCAGATGCGTCATCTCCGAGGAGATCGGGTTTTCCACCCGCACGGCCTCTGTCCCGCCGCCGAAAAGACCCGCGTCAGCGCCGTCGATGAAGCTGTAGGTCACACATTCGTTGTAGCCCAAAGCCGCCAGAGTCCGCCGCGCCGCGCGCTCTTTCACCTGCAGCGCGGTCAGGATCGGGCGGGGTACGCCCGCCGTCGCCCGGGCCAGCGGCTTGCCCTGCAGCTTGGTCAGGCTCGCAATGCGCGCCACCTCTTCCACCAGGTCGGCCTCGCCCAGCACATCCGGGCGCCAGGTCGGCGGGGTCGCCATATCGCCCTTCAGGGTGAAGCCCAAGGCCTCCAGCGTCGCGCGTTGGGTCGCCTCGGGGATCTCCATCCCCACCAGAGAGATCACCCGCGCCGGGTCCAGCCGGTAGGCGCGCGCCACATCCTTCGGCGCGCCGTCCTGCACGACGGCAGAGGCCTCGCCGCCGCAGAGGTCGAGGATCATCTCGGTCGCCAGTTCCAGCCCCGGAAGGGTGAATTCCGGGTCCACCCCACGCTCGAACCGATAGCGCGCGTCGGAGTTGACCTTCAGCGCGCGGCCCGTCGTGGCGACGGTGATCGGGTCCCACCAGGCCGATTCCAGGAAGACATCCGTGGTGTCGTCACTGCAGCCCGAGGCTTCGCCGCCCATGATCCCGGCGAGGCTTTCCACCTGCAGATCGTCGGAAATCGCCATCATCCCGGCGGCAAGCGTATAGGTCTTGCCGTCGAGCGCCAGCAGCGTCTCGCCGCCTGCCGCGGGATGGATGCGCAGCCCGCCCTTGACCTTGGCCGCGTCGAAAACGTGCAGGGGCCGGTTCAGGTCATAGGTGAAATAGTTCGTCACATCGACCAAGGCGTTGATCGGCCGCAGGCCGATGGCCTTCAGCCGCGCCTGCAGCCAGTCCGGCGAGGGGCCGTTCTTGACGCCGCGAATGAGCCGCCCTGCGAAATGCGGGCAGCCCTTTGCCTTCAAGGTCGCGTCGATGGAGACGCTGATCGGGCAGGGGAAGCCGCCGGGGACGTGCTCCAGCTCCAGCGGTTTCAGCACGCCGAGCCCCCGCGCCGCGAGGTCGCGGGCCACGCCGCGCACGCCAAGCGCGTCGGGGCGGTTGGGGGTGATCTTGATCTCGATCATCGGATCGGTGAAGCCCGGCCGGTTCTCGGCCAGCCAATCGACGAAACGCTCGCCGACCGCGCCCGAGGGCAGCTCGATGATGCCGTGGGGCTCGTCCGAGAGCAGCAGCTCGCGTTCCGAGCACATC
>CAMFIX010000162.1 GCA_945952425.1 uncultured Pseudorhodobacter sp.
GACCTTCATCCCCGGGGCGAAGGCGCGGAAGGCCTCTGCCTTGTCGGGCCAAGCGGTGGCCAGCGCATGAAGCTCGGCCCCCTTCGCCGCATGGATCGCCGGCGCCATATGCTCTTTCGCAAAGTTCGCCGCGCCGAGGATACCCCATTTGACCGCTGACATGTCACCCCTCCGTTTGCGCTCACGCTAGGGGAAAGCCCCCTGCCCCGCAAGCGGTGCGGCCTAGAGCCCGCGCAAGCCCCGGCGGTTCTTGCGGAACTGCCACAGCGACTGCAACACGACCGCAATATAGGCGACGTCGATCAGAAGCATGGTCTGCCAGGGAAAGGTCAGAAGCGCGGCCACCAAGGCGACAAAGCCGATGATGACGAAGCGGACGTTCTCGGCATAGACCGTCACCGATTTGAACGAGGGCGTCGGGATGCGGCTGATCATCAGCGCGCCCACCAGCAGCAGCCAGAGCATCAGCGCGAAGGGGGCCAGTTTCGCGCCGGGCCAGATGAAGGCCACGTAAAGCGGCAAGAGCGCCAGCATGGCGCCAGCCGGTGCGGGCACGCCGGTGAAGGTCGTCGCGGGCTCGCCCTCGGCTTTCTCCATCCGGTTGCCGATGTTGAACCGCGCCAGTCGCAGCATGCAGCACGAGGCATAGACCAGCGTCGCGATCCAGCCGCCGCTTTGCGCGCCCGACAGGCCCCAAAGATAGACGACCAGCCCCGTCGCCACGCCGAAATTGACGAAATCGACGAAACTGTCGAGCTCTGCCCCCATCTCGGATTCCGACTTCAGCAGGCGGGCGACGCGCCCGTCCAGCCCATCCAGCACCGCCGCCAGCAGCACCATGGTCACCGCCCAGCTGAACTGCCCGTTCACCGCGAAACGGATGCCGGTCAGCCCCGAGCACATGGCCGAAATCGTCATCAGGTTCGGCAAAAGCTGCGTCAGGTGCAGTTCGCGCGGGCGCGGTTCGCGGGATTGGGGGTCGCGGGCGTCGGGCATCAGGCCCTCCGCGCCGGGCGGGCGGCCGAGGTCGAGGCGAGGTCGGCGATCACCGTCTCGCCCGCGATCATCGTCTGGCCCAGCGCCACCATGGGCGCGATGCCGGCGGGCAGGTAAACATCCAGCCGCGAGCCGAAGCGGATCAGGCCGAAGCGGTCGCCGGCGGGCAGGCTTTGGCCGGGCTTGGCAAAGCACAGGATGCGCCGCGCGACCAGGCCCGCGATCTGCACGACGGCGATCTTGTGGCCGCCCGCGGTCTCGATCAGCAAGGCGTTGCGCTCGTTGTCCTCCGAGGCCTTGTCGAGCGAGGCATTGACGAATGTCCCCGGGCGATAGGCGATGGACTGGATCGTGCCGCCGACCGGCATGCGGTTCACATGGCAGTTGAAGACCGACATGAAGACCGAGACGCGCAGCAAGGGCTGCGGCCCGAGCCCAAGCTCGGCGGGGGGCACGGCGGGCTCGATCAAAGAAATCACCCCGTCGGCGGGCGAGAGGATCAGCGTCTCGCCTTGCGGGACCGAGCGGACGGGGTCGCGGAAGAAGTAATAGCACCAGATGGTGAGCAGCACGCCCAGCCAGCCGAGCGGCGCCCAAAGCCAGAAGAGGATCAGCGTGACGACGCCAAAGACCGGCACGAAGCGCCATCCCTCGGGGTGCATCGGCTTGAGGAAGGTTTCGAGCATGGTCATGGGCACTCTCCTGCTGGCGCCTTCGGGTCGGACGTCTTGGCAAGGGTGATAGACGGGGGAGGCCGGATTGTCCATGGAAAGGGTGGCAGGCGGCGGCCTGCCAGGGCCTGACCCACGCGGTTTTGACGCAGGAACGGGCGGTTTGGGCTGTGGAGAGCGGCGGCCAGAAGGGCCCGGAGGTCGGGGCCGCGATGAGCGACAGGCGGCCCTTGGGGGCGGCAGCGGCGGTGTGAACCCCGCCCTACGAAGATTGGTCCCGGGTCAAGCGCAGAGCGACGAGGCATCCATACCGCGATACCTCGTAGGTCGGGGCCTGCGCCCCGACTCCTGGTCACCAAAGCCCGGGCCGTAAAAATCGAGGCCCCGGGGCAGGCCCGGGGCACCTTAGGAAGGGTCGCGAAAGCCGCGCCGCCTTAGCGCGGCACCGCCATGCCCTTTTCCACCGCCAGCTCGCGCATCCGCGCCTGCAGCTTTTCGAAGGCACGCACCTCGATCTGGCGGATGCGCTCGCGGCTGACGCCGTAGCTGGCCGAAAGATCCTCCAGCGTCACCGGCTCGTCCGAAAGGCGCCGCTTGGTCAGCACATCCCGCTCGCGCTCGTTCAGCGCCTCCATGGCGCGGGTCAGCAGCGAGAGCCGCGCATCCATCTCGTCGCGCTCGGCATAGGCGCCGGCCTGGTCGCTGTCTTCGTCCTCCAGCCAGTCCTGCCACTGGCCGGCGCCCTCTTCGCTGCCGACCGAGGCGTTCAGCGAGGCATCCCCGCCCGACAGCCGCCGGTTCATCTCGATCACCTCGGTTTCCGAGACCGAGAGATCCTTGGCGATCTGGGCCAGGTTCTCGGGGCGCAGATCGCCCTCTTCCAGCGCGCCGACCTTCGCCTTGGCCTTGCGCAGGTTGAAGAACAGCTTCTTCTGGGCGCTGGTCGTGCCGAGCTTCACCAGGCTCCACGACCGCAGGATATATTCCTGGATCGAGGCCCTGATCCACCACATCGCATAGGTCGCAAGGCGGAAGCCCTTTTCCGGGTCGAAGCGCTTGACGGCCTGCATCAGGCCCACATTGGCCTCGGAGATGACCTCGGCCTGGGGCAGGCCATAGCCGCGATAGCCCATGGCGATCTTGGCGGCCAGCCGCAGGTGCGAGGTGACCAGCTGGTGCGCGGCATTGGCGTCCTGGCGGTCGACCCAGGCCTTGGCGAGCATGTATTCCTGTTCCGGCTCCAACAGCGGAAAGCGGCGGATTTCTTGCAGATAACGGTTCAGCCCCTGTTCCGGGCTGGGTGCAGGCAGATTGGCATAGGTGCTCATGGCGACGCCCCCTCTTTGGCCGGTGCGATTGCGCCCCCGGCTCGAATCCGTCAGGTAAGGTCGCATTTTGCGATCTTCAAGACCGGGCCCGGGGGCTTCATGCTTGGATATACGGAGGGTGAACCGCTTTCCGTCGCGGGGCCAGCGCGTTTTGCCTGCGCAAATGCAGGGGAAGGGTGCGCGAGGGGCTTCACGATCGCGTGGGACGTTCGCACCAGCAGGATCGGCGCGGCGGCCGGGGTGGTAATCCCGGAGGGCGTCGAACCGGCAAGGCGCCCTCACCGCATGGGCGCGGCACCGTCGGGCGGGTTTCAACGCGCCGCCGACAGGCCCCCGGGGCACCTCTCCCCATCACATCCGCGCGCGCCCCGCCGCGATGGAGCCCCAGTCGGCGGGGCGACCTCGGGCGGCGCAGACCAGCCCCACAGTCGGCAGAACCCCTCAGTCCTCAATCCGCAGCGCCGCGACCAGCGCCTGGAAATCCTCCGGCGGATCGGCGCGAAATTCCAGCCTTTCGCCGGTCAGCGGATGGTCGAAGCCCAGGGTCGCGGCATGCAAAGCCTGGCGGGGGAAACTGTTGGCGACCTCCGCCCCCTTCACCTTGGCCGCCAGCCGCCGCGTGCCGCCATAGGTCTGATCGCCGACCAGCCCATGGCCGACATAGGCCATATGGACGCGAATCTGGTGGGTGCGCCCGGTTTCCAGCCAGCATTCCAGAAGGCTCGCCGCCCCCGCGCCGAAGGCCTCCATCACCCGCGCCCGCGTCACCGCATGCCGCCCCGCCCCGTCCCAGGTCACCGCCTGGCGCTGCCGGTCGGTCTTGTGCCGCGCAAGCTCGGTCGCGATCTTCAGGATGCCCCCGGCCTCGACCCCCACCCCGCGCAGGCCCCGCAACCGCGGGTCCGAGGCCAGCGGCACGCCATGCGCCACCGCGAGATAGCGGCGCGAGACGGTGTGGGCCGCGAATTGCGCCGAAAGCCCGTGATGCGCCCGGTCGCTCTTGGCGACCACCAGAAGGCCCGAGGTGTCCTTGTCGATGCGGTGCACGATGCCGGGCCGCCGCGCGCCGCCGATGCCCTGCAGGCTCTCGCAGCAATGGTGCAGCAGGGCGTTGACCAGCGTGCCGCGCGGACTTCCGGGCGCCGGATGCACCACCATCCCCACCGGCTTGTTCACCACGATCAGCTCGGCATCCTCGAAGACGACCTCCAGGGGAATCGCCTCTGGCAGCGTCTCCACCGCCTCGGCCGGGTCCAGCCGCAAGACATAGACCGCCCCCGCAACCGCTTTGGCCTTTCCGTCCGTCACGGGGGTTCCATGCTGCGTCAGCGCGCCGGCAGAGATCAATTTTCCCAGGCGGCTGCGGGAAATAGCGGCTTCCTCTGGCAGAAGCCCGATCAAGACCTTATCAAGTCTGGAGGACTCCCCCTCGGGAACGACCAGAACCAGCGCATCGGGCTGGTCGTCGTCGTCGGGAGGGGTCTCGGTCGGTGTCGGGAAAGAGGGGTTCATGGCAGTCACTCCCAAAGAAGCCGAAGCGGCCCTGCCCCCCTCGGTGCGGCTGTTGAAATGGCTGGTGATCGCGCTGACCGTCAGCCTCATCGGCGGTGTCATAACCGTGGTCTGGCTGCTTGTCACGCGCCTGCCGAAGCCCTTTGCGGCGCCGGTCGCCGTGCCGGCCAACCTGCTGCTGCCGGCGGGGGTCTCTCCGGTCGCGGTGACCATGGGCCAAGGCTGGGTTGCCGTGGTCGGCTCGGACGACCATATCCGCATCTTCGGGATGGACGGCAAGCCCTGGCAGGATGTCGCCATCGCCCGTCCCACCCCCTGAGGAGAGCCCGATGCCCCCCGATCGCCTGGCGCCGCGCCCCTATGCCGACCTCAAGCCCCCGTTCCGACAGGCGATCCCTGCATGACAGCGCCGCCTGCCCTCTTGTCTTTCGCCCTGGCCTTCGCCCGCCGCCAGCCCCAGGCCGAGATCGCCCATCAATACGAGGTGCTGGCCCGCTTTACCCTGCGCAGGCGGGCGCTGGTGACCCTGGCCTTCGGGATCGGCCTGGCCTATCAGCCCTTCTGGATCACGGCACTGTTTTACCTGCTGGACGTGGCCTTCGACCTTGCCACGCTGCATTTCCTGCGTGGGCTGAACCCCGCCACCCAGCCCGGTCGCTATCTGATGGCCCTGGCGATGAATGCGGGCCTCGCCACGGTCTTTGCCACCTATCCCGCGCTCAGCTGGCACGTCGACGACCCGCTCGCCAAGGCCTATGCGCTGTCGCTGCTGCTGATCGCGCTGATCCACCATTCGACCCTGCGCAACGTCCACCTGCCGCTTTCGGTCAGCGCCTCGGGGGCGGCGACCGTGGTGGCGCTGGTCGCCAACACCCTCCTCTGGGTCAATCTCGGCAACGCGCGCGAGCTTGCGATCACCACGCTTTGTCTCGCCGCCGCGGTCTATTATGCGACGCTGACCATCCTGGCCATGCACAAGCTGCAATCCGATCTCCTGCACGAGCGCGAGGCGGCGCGGCAGGCCAATCTCGCCAAGACCCGTTTCATCGCCCAGCTCAGCCACGAGCTGCGCACCCCCCTGAATGCCATCGTCGGCCTGTCCGAGGCCGAGCGCATGATGGCGCCCCAGCCCGAGACCAAGGCGCGGATGGGGGTGCTGGTGCAATCGGCCCGCGACCTGGGCGAGCTGCTGGAGGATATCCTCGACCTTTCGGCCATCGAGGCCGAAAAGCTGACCCTGCGCCCCGAGGTGACCGACCTGCATGCGCTGATCCGCGCCTCGGCGCAGCTTTACCGCCGCCAGTTCGAAGACCGCGGCATGGTGCTGGACCTGGCCCTGGCGTCCGACCTGCCGCAATGGGTCTGGATGGACGGGCGGCGGCTGCGGCAATGCCTGTCGAACATCCTGTCGAATGCAGTGAAATACGGTCGTCGCGGGCGGGTGCAGGTCGAGGCGCGGCGGACGGCTTCGGGCGATCTGGCGATCCGGGTGGCCGACAACGGGCCGGGCGTTTCAGAGGCGCTGCGCGAGCGCATCTTCGAGCCCTTCGTGCGCGGCCATGACGACGGGCCGGGCACCGGGCTTGGCCTGTCGATCAGCCGGATGCTGGCGCGGCGGATGGGGGGCGACCTCGTGCTCTTGCCGCAGGGCCCCGGGGCGCAATTCCTGCTGACCCTGCCCTTCGACATCGTCTCGGGCCCCGTCGCCCCCGTGGCCCCGCCCGAGGGCCCGTCGTTCGAGGGCCTGCGCGTGCTGGTGGTCGACGACATCGCGACCAACCGGCTGGTGGCCGCGACCTGGCTGCGGCTTTTGGGGGCCGAGCCGCTCTTGGCCGCCGATGGCGCCGCAGCCCTGGAGATCGCGCGGACAGAGCGCCCCGATCTCGTGCTGATGGACCTGCTGATGCCGGGGCTCGACGGGGTGGACACGCTGGAGCGGATGGGGGCGCTTCTGGGTTCGGACCTGCCGCCGGTCATCGCGGTCTCGGCCGAAGAGATGGCCGTGGAATACGGCGCGCGGGCGGCGGCTTTCGACGGCCACCTCGTCAAGCCCCTGACGCTGGAAAGCCTGCGCGAGGCGCTGACCCGGGTGCGGCGGCGGCTCTGAGCCCTGCCCCAAAACCGACATGCCCGCCGCCGTTTCCAGAAGCGCGCCGCAGCGCGCCGCCTGTCACGTTTGATCAAAAGCAGGGAGAGTGCCATGGATTTCCGCGACAGGGATGCGACGGGTTGGGCCGAGGCGGTCGCGCGGGGCGAGGTTTCGGCGGCCGAGCTTCTGGAGGGCGCGCTTGCCCGGGTGGCGGAGGTCAACCCCAGGATCAACGCGGTGGTGCTGGTGCAGGA
>CAMFIX010000163.1 GCA_945952425.1 uncultured Pseudorhodobacter sp.
GCGGTGACCATGTTCGGCTTCATCCGCGGCTGGAACGAGTTCCTCTTCGCGCTGACCTTCACCCAGACCGAGGCGATGCGCACCACCCCGGTGGCCATCGCCATGCTGTCGGGCGCCTCGGTGCAGGAGATTCCCTGGGGGCCGATCATGGCCGCCTCGGTGATCGTCACCGTGCCGCTCGTCATCCTCGTCCTCATCTTCCAACGCAAGATCGTCGCGGGCCTGACCGCGGGCGGCGTGAAGGGTTAAACCATGGCCAAGATCGAACTGAAGAACGTCAAGAAGTCCTATGGCGCGGTGGATGTCATCAAGGGCATCGACCTGACCATCGAAAAGGGCGAGTTCATGGTGTTTGTCGGGCCTTCGGGCTGCGGCAAGTCCACCCTGCTGCGCCTGATCTCGGGGCTGGAAGAGATCACCAGCGGCGACATGCTCTTCGACGGCGAAAGGGTGAACAATGTCATCCCCTCCCAGCGCGGCATCGCCATGGTGTTCCAGAGCTATGCTTTGTATCCCCATATGAAGGTCTATGACAACATGGCCTTCGGGATGAAGCTGGCGAAGGCCACGCCCGAAGAGGTCGACAAGCGCGTCCGCGAGGCGGCCAAGCTCTTGCAGATCGAGCATCTCTTGGACCGTCTGCCCAAGCAGCTTTCGGGCGGGCAACGGCAGCGGGTGGCCATCGGCCGCGCCATCACGCGCGATCCGCGGGTCTTCCTCTTCGACGAACCCCTGTCGAACCTCGACGCCGCGCTGCGCGTTGCGACGCGGTTGGAAATCGCCAAGCTGCACCATTCGATGGGCAATGTGACGATGATCTATGTGACCCACGACCAGGTCGAGGCGATGACTTTGGCCGACCGGATCGCGGTTCTGCGCGACGGGCGGCTGGAGCAGGTCGGCACCCCGGCGGAGCTCTATGAAAGCCCCAACAGCATCTTCGTGGCGGGCTTCATCGGCAGCCCCAAGATGAACTTCCTCGGGCCGAAATTCGCCGCCGCCTATGGCTGCGAGACGATCGGCATCCGCTCGGAGCATGTGGCGATCGGGGCCGACCAGCCCTGGGCGGGGGAAGTGGTGCACGTCGAAGACCTCGGCTCGGACCATTACCTGTTCGTCGAACTGGGGCTGGAAGAGCCGCTGATCTGCCGCCGCCCGGGCAAGACCGACGTGGCGCTTGGCACGAAAGTGAATGTCGGACCGATGCCCGGGCAGTTGCATCGGTTCAACAAGGATGGGAAACCGATCCGCTGATGACACGGCCGGGGGACCAGTCCCCCGGACCACCCCGAAAGCCGGGGGACCAGTCCCCCGGACCCCCTGGGGATATTTATGGACCAATGAAATGGGGGGCGGTTCCCCCATTCGAGAGGATGAGAACATGGCTATTCGCGTCACCGTCTGGGGCGAAAACGTTCACGAGCAGAAGAACAAGGTCGTGGCGGGGGTCTATCCCCTGACCATGCATGGCACGATTGCGCAGTTTCTGAACAAGGAAGAGGGCATCACAGCCTCGACCGTGACGCTGCAAGACCCCGAGCATGGGATGACGGCCGAGAAGCTGGCCGCGACCGATGTGCTGATCTGGTGGGGCCATGCGGCCCATGGCCAGGTCGACGACAAGATCGTCGAGCGGGTTTGCGATGCGGTCTGGGGCGGCATGGGGGTGATCTTCCTGCACTCGGCCCACTTCGCCAAGCCCTTCAAGCGGCTGATGGGGGCGCCCTGCAACCTGACCTGGCGCGAAGCCGGCGAGCGGGAGCGGATCTGGGTCACCTCGCGTCAGCATCCGATTGCCCGCGGCCTGCCCGATCATTTCGAGCTGGAAACCGAAGAGATGTATGGCGAGCCCTTCGGCGTGCCGGAGCCTTTGGAGACCGTCTTCATCAGCTGGTTCCAGGGTGGCGAGGTGTTCCGCTCGGGCCTGACCTATCGGCGCGGGGCGGGGAACATCTTCTACTTCCGCCCGGGGCACGAGACCTATCCCAGCTATCACGATGCGAATGTCCAGAAGGTCATCGCGAACGGCGTGCGCTGGGCCTTCAACCCCGAAGCCCGCATCGCCAAGCCCAATGACGCGCCGAATACGCCCCTCGACAAGGCCCTGGAGCCCATCGTCGAGCGCGGCCCCCGTCTGCATCACGACGGCGAAGAGGGGTTCCGCTGATGGTGCGCATTCTCATCATCGGCACCGGGGGCATGGCCAAGAACCATGCCGCCGAGTTCAAGAAGATCGCGGGCGTTTCGGTCGTGGGCGGCGTCGATACCCGCCCCGAACAGCTGAAGGCCTTCTGCGCCGCCAATGACATCCCCAACGGCTTTGCCTCGCTGGACGAGGCGCTCGCCTGGGGCCAGTTCGACGCGGTCACCAATGTGACGCCGGACGCCGCGCATTACGCGACGACCATGCCGGTTCTGAAGGCGGGCAAGCATATCCTCTGCGAAAAGCCGCTCGCCACCAACGAGGCCCAGGCCGAGGAGATGGCCGCCGCCGCCAAGGTTGCGGGCGTCGTCAATATGGTCAACCTGTCGTATCGCAACGTCGCGGCCCTGCAGCAGGCCGCCAAGATGGTCCGCGAGGGCGCCATCGGCGAGATTCGGCATTTCGAGGCCAGCTATCTGCAATCCTGGCTGACCCAGCCCGCCTGGGGCCATTGGGACCGCGAAAGCCAGTGGCTGTGGCGGCTGTCGACCAAGCATGGCTCGAAGGGTGTCTTGGGCGATGTCGGCATCCATATCCTGGACTATGCGACCTTCATCGCGGGGCAGGATGTGCGCGAAATCTCCTGCCGTCTGGCGACCTTCCACAAGGCGGACGGAGACCAGATCGGGGAATATCCGCTGGATGCCAACGACAGCGCCACGATGCAGGTGGTCCTGGCCAATGGCGCCTTGGGCACTGTCGCCGCCACGCGCTTTGCGACCGGCCATCTGAACGACCTGCGGCTGCGGATTTACGGCACCAAGGGCGGGCTGGAGGTGGGCTGGGAGAAGAACGTCTCCTCGCTGCGCGCCTGTCTGGAGGCCGATATGCAGACCGCGACCTGGCACGATGTCGAGGCACCGGTCCTGGCCAATGTCTACCAGCGCTTCGTCGCGGCGATCCGCGGCGAGGGGGCGGCCGATCCTGACTTCGCCCGCGGCGCCCAGCTGCAGAAGATGCTGGACCGCGCCGAGCAGTCCTCGGCCAAGGGCGGGCTGTCGTTGCCCGTCTAATCGGCCGATCTGTTGCCAGCCAGATTCACCCCGGGGCGGAAGCATCTTCGCCCCGGGGTTTTCTGTTGCCCTCGCGACGGAAGCGCGGCCTGATGGCGTTCAAAAGCCAAAAGGAGGCACATGATGGTGCAGGGCTATTCCAGACTTCAGATCATTCTGCATTGGGTGGTGGGGGTGCTGATCCTCTATAACCTGTTGATGAGCGACGCCATGTCCGAGCTGTGGCGGGCGAAAGAGACCGGCTCGACCATGGCGATGTCGGTGGGCGCGCTGCTGCATATCCTGGTGGGGGCGCTGGTGCTGATCCTGGTGCTGTGGCGGCTGGGGGTGCGGCTGACGCGCGGCGTGCCGGAGGTGCCGGAAAGCTCGGCCCTGATGGAGCTCGCGGGCAAGGTTGGCCACTGGGGGCTTTACGTGCTGATGATCGGCCTGCCGGCCACCGGGCTCTTGGCCTATTTCGGCGGCGTGACCTTTCTGGCCGAGGTGCATGGCGGCATTCTCAAGGCGCTGATGTGGGTCTTGATCGCGGGCCATGTGCTGGCCGCGCTGTATCACCAGTTCGTGCTGAAGGACGGGCTTCTGAACCGGATGCGCGAGCCGAAGTGATGGTGCGGGGCGTAAGGTGGGCTTTAATCCGCCTGGCGCCCCGAGGCGAGGAACACCCGCACCGTCTCTTCGAATTCGCGGGGCTTGTCGGCATGCAGCCAATGGCCCGCGCCGGGCAGCTTGGCGAAACGGGCCTTGGGGAACAGCGCGCGGATCGTGTCGCGGTGTTCGGGGCGGACGTAATGGCTCTCGGCTCCCGACAGGAAGAGGGCAGGGCCTTCGAACCGCCCCTCGGTGCCCGGCCAGCCGATGATCTTGCCCATCTCGGCCTCCAGCACATCCAGGTTCAGCCGCCAGCGCGGCGGTTGGGCCTTCAGGTCCAGCGACTGCAGGAAAAAGGCGCGCAAGCTTGGGTCGGGCTCGGCCAGCGCCAGCCGCCGGTCGGCCTCGCCCCGCGTGGAAAGGCCCGCCAGGTCCAGCCCCCGCATCGCCGCGATATATTGGCTTTGGTCATGGGCATAGGCGACCGGGGCGATATCGGCCACGACCAGCCGGGCGACCAGTTCGGGCCGCGTCAGCGCGCATTGCATCGCAGCCTTCCCCCCCATCGAGTGCCCCAGCAGGTCCACCGGCCCGCCCAGAGCCTCGATGCCCTCGGCGATGTCGGCGCCCATATCGGGATAGCTTTGCGTCGGCGCCCAGGGGCTGAGCCCGTGGTTCCTTTGATCCAGCGTCACGACCTCGCGCCCCTCGGCCAGGTTCCGCGCAATCGCCCCCCAGTTCCGCGCCGAGCCGAAAAGACCGTGAACGATGACCAGCGTGGGCAGGGTTTTCGCCCCCCGCGCCTCGTAATGCACCCGGTTCAGCATTTCGGCCCCGATCCTTCCGTTGAAATGCCCTTTTCTCAGGTCTAGAAGGGCGCGACAAGCGGGGGCAAGATGAGCCGAACCACGATCACCCAGATGGCCGACCGGGTCTCGGCGCTGATGGCCGAGCGGCTGAAGATCAAGGGCAGCCTGGAGGCCCAGGTCGCCCGCGCCAAACGCCGCCTGCCGCGGGATGTTTTCGCGGCCGGCGAGGCGATGGTCGAGGCGGTGAAACTGTCGAGCAACCCGAAATTCCTGCCGCGCATCGACGAAGAGGCGGTGGCGATCGCCTATGACATCCTGGTGCGCCATCTGAACGGGGTGGGCCGGGGCGAGCGGCGCAAGGGTCTGGCGCTGGACATCGCGGCGCGTGTGGCCTTTGCGCTTTTGGTGGTCGGCGGGCTCTGGCTCGCGGCCTTGTATTACACCGGCCGGATTTAGGGGCGGATTTGACGCCAGCGCGGGGCCTGCTATCCTGAACGCCGTTCAAGGAGTGCCCAACATGCCCACCCCCGACCCCAGCCCCACCGAAACCCGCCGCGCCGAGCTGCGCGAGACGCTGGTCACGCTGGCCGAGGCGCAGATCGTCCAGGGCGGAATGGCCACGGTGAAGGCGCGCGAGCTGGCGGCGCAGGCGGGCTGCTCGGTCGGCGCGATCTACAACGTCTTCCCCGACATGACGGCGCTGGTCATGGCGGTGAACCTGCGGACCTTCCTGCGAATCGGGGCCGAGGTCGCGGGCGCCGTCACCGGCTTCGAGGCCGCCCCGGCCGAGCGCCGGCTGGTTCTGCTCGCCCGCGCCTACCTTGGCTTTGCCGACCGTAACCATCACCTGTGGAAGGCGCTCTTCGACCTGGAGATGCCGCGCGACGGCGATATCCCGCCCGAATACGCCCAGGCGCTGGCCACACTCTTCGACCATATCGCCCGCCCGGTTCGCGAGCTTTTTCAAGAGCTTGACGAGGATGCCGTGCAGCTGATGGCCCGCACGCTTTTCTCCTCGGTGCATGGGATCGTCTCTTTGGGCCTGCAGAACCGCCTGTCGGGCGTGCCGCTGGAGCGCGTCGAGGCGATGATCGAGGCGCTGTTGCTGCGGGTGGCGAAGGGCGTTTGAACGCTGTTCAAAAAATGTCTTGAACGACGTTCAAAACCTGCTATACCCATTTCATGAACAACGTTCATGGAGGGACAGATGTTCGGAACGATCAGAACGCTTTGGGCTGGGGCAGAAGCACGGGCGGACGAAAAACTCCGCCAGACCTATGCGGTGGAGCTTATCGACCAGAAGATCCGCGAGGCCGAGGCGGCGCTTTCCCAGGCCAAGGGCGTGCTCGCCAGCCTGATCCTGCGCGAGCGGGGCGAAACGCGCGCGCTTGCCGTCCTTACCCAGCGGCTGGCCGACATGACCGCTCGGGCCCAGGCGGCCCTGGCTGGCGGGCGCGACGACCTGGCGCTGCAGGCTGCCGAGGCGATTGCGGCGATGGAGAACGAGACGACGCTGCGCCGCGAGACGCAAAACCGCCTGCAGGCCCGCATCCTGCGGCTGCAGGACAGCGTGGCGAGCGGCCATCGCAAGATCATCGACCTGCGCCAGGGCGCCGTCGCCGCCCGCGCCTTCCGCGACGAACAGGCGCTGCAGGCGCGGCTGCGTCCGACGCTGGCGGGCCCCAGCGCCATCGCCGAGGCCGAGGGGTTGATCGCGCAAGTCCTGGGCCGCGCGGACCGCTACGAAGAGGCCGAGGTGCTGGACGGGATCGAGCGCGGGCTCTCGGGCGCCGATGTGGCCGAAAGGCTGGGCGCGGCCGGTTTCGGCGCGGCGGTGAAGATGACGGGCGCCCAGGTCATGGAGCGGTTGAAAACGCAAGGGAACGCGGTCTAAGCTTTGGGCAAGGCCGATTTGAAAGGGAAAATCATGAAGAACGACAATTCGCTGATCATCAATCTGAACATGGGGGGCGCGGCGGTGGCCTATGTGCTTCTGGGTATCTCGCTCTGGCTGTCGACCGAGGTGCCCTTGGCGACCAAGGGCTACTGGGCGATGGGGGTGCTGCTTCTGACCATCAGCCTCATCAACGTCGTGAAATACCGCATGGATGCCAAGCTGCACGACGACCGCATCCGCCTGATCGAGGATGCCAAGAACGAGCGGATGCTGGCGGAATTCGTGGGCGACAAGAAGTAAGGCGGGGCAGGGGCGGCGTCAGCTGCCCCTTGCCTG
>CAMFIX010000164.1 GCA_945952425.1 uncultured Pseudorhodobacter sp.
CCAGGAGGGTGGTGCCGTAGCGATCGTTCAGCTCTTGAAGGGTGGCGTAAGGCATCGTTCAACGGTCCTTTGAAGGGGTGGCCGTCTCTCCGGCCTGTCACGGTCAGGTGGCGGGGGCTGCGAGCCGCGGCGGGAGCGGCGGGGTGGGCACCGCATTGCCGTCGGCGTCCAGGAACTCGACCTTCAGCTCGGGGTCGGACATCAGCTCGATGAGCTCTTCCTCGGTCAGGCCGGACTCCTCGGAGAAGGTCTGCGGCTCGGGCGTGAAATGCCGCGGCGTGCCGTATTGGCCGCGCCAGCGGCCCTTCTCGGGGCCGGTCACGCGGATCGCGGCAATCTTGGGTGCCGAGGCACCATCGACGGCGGGATCGGTCTTGGGCATTGCTGGCTCCTTTTCGGTTCAGGAAAAGGGGGGGCGCCACCGCGCCGCCCCTTCAGCCAAAACCGACCGCCGGTCAGGCGAGCCAGGGGACCATCAGCAGCTCGGCCGAGTTGTACCATTCGTTGGTCGCGCCCGAGGCCTGCTGGTTGTTCAGGACGATCTGACGGCCGGCCTGTTCCAGCGTGGGCGGCACGACCAGGAGGTCGGGCACCAGGCCGAGCGGGCGGCCGCCGTCGCCCTTCATGCCCATGATCGCCGCCCGAGCCGCCGCGTAGTTGGCCGCGTTCAGGGTTTGCTTCGAGCCCCAGGCCATCTGCCAGAAGCCGTAGCCGACGTTGTAGCGGGCATCGACACCGTAGTTGAACACCCGCTCGTTGAAGACGTTGTCGTCGGTCAGCTTGTCGCGCGAGACGAATTCCGGCTTCTTGCGGCTTTGGAAAAGGATGGGCTTGATCGGCCGTTTGGTGCAGAGCAGGAACCAGGGCGTGCCGGAGCCGCCATCGGTGTTGGCGACCGTGGTCGTGTTGCCGTTGACATCGGTCACCGGATGGACCGTGTCGAAGAAGTTCTGGCCGTCATAGCACTTCGACGAGAACCCGTTCTTCAGGGCGTTGAAGACCAGGAGTTCCTCGTTGCCCGCGGTCGATGCCCCCATTTCCTGGAAAAGCGGGCCATAGACGCCGAGGTTGTCGTCCTCCATGTCATAGCGGTCGACGCCGATCGTCAGTTCCCACGGCAGGTTCACCAGCGTGTAGTTCGACTCGCTGATGTTCTGGACAGCCCGGGCGCCGATCCACTGGCGCATCGAGGGCATCTTGCCGAGCCAGCCGTAAGTCGACTGGCCGGCCGTCGAAAGCACAGTCGTGGAGACCCGGTCCTTCATGGACGGCGCCATGCCGAGGCCGCCCACGAAGTCGTTTCCGAACGAGACGCGCAGCGCGTTCAAGGTGGTCGAGTTGATGATCATGTCAGGTGGCCCCTCAATAGGCGCGGTTCAGGGCTTCATCGAAGCGGACCCAGACGCCGTTGGCGTCCACGTCCTCGATGATGCCGGCGGGGGAGCGGGTGCCGGTGCCGTTGGTCTTGGCCACGGTCTGGTCATCGGCGATCCAGCACTTGGCGCCGATGTCGGTCACGAGGCAGGGATCGCCCGCCAGGTTCGCCAGGTAGGCGACGCCGGGGCGCCAGTTGACCGACAGGGCGCCGTTGGCCCCAGCCGAGTTGTCGGCGGCGGTCTGCGCGATGCCGACGCCGAAGGAGCCGGTGGCCGTGGCACCCTTGATCAGGTAGCCCGCGGCGTTGCGCATCACGATCGCGCCCTTGAAGATCTTGGTCGACGCCCCCACGAGGCCAGCGCGCAGGTCGCCCGACTTCAGGGGGGTATTGCGGTCAGCGGTCAACGCAACCATCAGATGGTCCCTTTCTTGCGGTCAGCGGCCATCAGCGTGGCCAGTTCGGTGGGCGCCTTGCCGAGGGCTTTGGCGACCTGCAGCTCTTCGGCGTTCAGGGCCGGGATCGCGTCCGGCTCGACCGCGGGCGCAGTCCGCTTGGCGGGGCTTTCGGCCAGGAGCGGCAGGGCCTCGATCGAGCGTTTGGCGAGGTCGGGCTGCTCCATGTGCAGCGTGACGAACCAGTCACGGTCGGCGGGCTTGATGCCGCGCTTCTTGGCGATCTCGCCATCGACATAGGCCTCGGAGGCAGTACGCAGCGCGGTCTGCTGCTCGGACTGCATGGCCGGAACCGAATCCGCCTGGGTCTTGGCGACCTTTGCCGCCGCGACGATGGCCTTCAGGGCTGTCGGCTCGAGGCCGAAGGTCGTGGCCAAATCCTGGATCGCCGATTGCATGGCCGCCTGGGCGGTGCCGGCGTCGGCCTTGGGCAGCGCGGCGAGGATGTCATCATCCGTCGCGGTCCCCTCGAGGCCGAGCGCCTCGATCATTTGGTCCCTCAAGGACATCGTGTTCTCCTGGTTGAGCGCGGCAAGGCCGCGGAGGTTCGGGCGGTTGACGAGGCTGGCGTTGCCGATCGAGAGGACGGTCTTGCGGTCGGCCTTGCTGACCATCAGGACGGGCGAGATGGCGCGGTAGGCCTTGTCCGCGACCAGCCGATTGCCCTCGGGCGTCCATTCGACACGCCCCCAGATGCCATCGTCGCGGACCTCCATCGACGTGATCCAGCCTTGCGCATCCGACCGCTGGCCCTGGGGGGCCGCGATGTATTGCGCATGGTTGATGTCGATTTCGAGCTTGTCGGTCTTGGCGAAGCTCGCCGCGATGATCGCATTCAGGTCGCCGACAGCGTAGGGCCCGCGCCCGTCGGCCGTGAAGATTTGGCCGCTCACCGGCGTCGGAACGAGGTGAATCCACTCCGGCGCAGCACCGTCAGCGCCGCCCTCAGGCAGCACCTGTGCAGACATCATCAGGGGGGAGGTGGGGGCGGTCTTGTGCATGCCGCCAATGTGGCGGAGTGCCCCCGGTCAAATAATCCGCAAGCGTGTGCGGGGGGCGCCTGGTCCGGAGCATGTCACCAGCATGGCCCCGCCAGGGCAGGTCGGTCAAGGCTGCATGGATCGGCTCAGCGCCTCGGCGATGATGTCCAGCACGTTGACCTCATCCTCATCCGAAATCCCGATGAAGGGGCGGGCCGGGATGTCGCCCCAGGGCAGAGTGACGAAGTAGTCTTGGGACTTGGGCCGCTTTGTGGAGGGCTTGGTCCGGCCCATCGCGGCCCCGAAGGAGCCCTGGGCGGCGCCGAACTGCATCACCGCCGCTTGGATGGCATTGGATGAGACCTCGGCGAAGGTTGGCCCATAGCTGTGGAAGATGGAATTCGACATGGCCCCGGTCAGCGTCAGGGGATGGGGGCCAGGCTTCTTCCCCTCCCGTTCGTATCGCGCCAAGGTCACCGGCGAGCGCGGCGCCCAAGCGGCGCCGTCAGGGCCTGTCCCGCTCTTGAACCGATCCTCGGTCGTGTCGCGCAAATGGGCCCCGATCTCGTTCATGACCGGCGACATGTCGGAGAG
Source organism: uncultured Pseudorhodobacter sp. (assembly GCA_945952425.1). Classification (GTDB taxonomy): domain Bacteria; phylum Pseudomonadota; class Alphaproteobacteria; order Rhodobacterales; family Rhodobacteraceae; genus Stagnihabitans. Next base: position 3,405 of record CAMFIX010000164.1, read on the forward strand.
CGTCGCGGCCAGCCCCGCCAGGGCGGTCGTGATGGCGTCGGTATTGAGACTAAAGCCGATCATGGCTATATTCCTTCGAGAGGTGGTGTACCCCGATGGGCAAGGGGCTTCTCCGTGAAAGCGGGAAGGGATGTTGGTTCGAGTCCAACCCCACCTCGACAGCGCTAAAGCTTTGCACCCTCGATTTGCACGACGCCACTCATGCCCAGTGTTGCATGGAGGTCGTTGAGGGTTATCTTCCGGCCAGATGCAACCCTGTTCAGAATGCCGTCTGCCTTCTTGAGCTGGACATCGACTTCCACCACGATCACGGAATTGTCGGGCTGCGTATCAAATACCAGAAGGAAAGCCGGGGTTTTCTTCCGTTGGTCCAGGATCACCGCCCGTGGGTGTCTCAAGTGATCGGGCAGATGCCGAAACCATGCGATATCCAAAGCCGACGTCTTCGGTTGAACCCCCGTCCTCGACTTTGTAGACACCGCGGTGACCAAGCCCGTCTCCCGAAAGGTGTGCTGGATGCCCAGGTCATCCATGGCGATCTCGGCAGAAGCAACCGTGACTTTCTGGACTTGGGCGGCCTGAATCCACGCCGGCTTCAGGGCACCAATAATCATGAAGCTCTGATCGACGTGGGTTGCCAAGGACGTGGACACGAAACTCCCGAACGCTTCCATCAGCCGCGCCTGGGGTGTCAGCGGCAGCGCATCGACGAAAGCAGCCCCGATCGGTGCCGGCATCTTCGGCACCTTGGCCATCAGCGTGACGATCTCGTCTGCCGCGGCGGCCCCGACCTTGTAGTCCCAGCCCTTGTCGATGCCGACCTGGGCGCCGGTCTTGGGGTCGATCGCATCCCACCCTTTCGGCAGGTCTTTGCCGGGATCACCGCCAGCCCGCTTCACCCCCGCGGCGCTGTTCGCCCCGCGGATGCGGCAGGTGCAGCCCCAGCCGTTGGGCGGCGCATGGGTCGCCCAGAACGGATGGTCGGGCGGCAGGGCAACGCCGTCCCAGGCCAGGTGCTGCGGCCGCGGGTCTTTGGCATTGCCGTGCTTGTAGACCCAGATCGAGAACCGACCGTCCTTCAGCTGGGCCATCCGGCCGCCGGCATAGCTGGTCGCCATGTTGGTCTGGTAGATCACCCGTGTGCGCCAGGCCTCGCCCTTGGCCGACCCTTCGCCCGTCCAGCCGTGCCAGCCATGGGTCTGCACGATGTCGCGAAACTGGGCCCGGAACTCCTCCAGGCCTTTCCCCTCGACGGCCGCTTTCTGGACAGCCTTTGCGAGGTCGGCAAGGAGGTCCGCCTTCATCGCGCCCGCCACGACGAAGGCGCGTTCGTGCTCGGCCTTCTGCAGATCCTCCCAGGTCGCGGTCCCGACCAGTTTGGCCATCCTGAGATCAAGGGCGGCGAGCTGCTCGGCAAAGGGCCGATGAAAGCTGCCAGAAAGGGGATCAGTCACCGGCTTCGACCCCAAGGCGGCCCGCCGCATTGGCGATGGTCATGCCCTTTGCCAGCGCCGTGGCATCGACCTTCGCAAATCCCGCCTCGAGCATCGCCCGGAACTCGTCCAGGCTGCTGGCCGCCGCGAGCATGGCCTCGATCTGTCCGATCATGTCACCGACTGCGCCAGCGGCCTCGATGGCAAGCCGGTCAGCGATGGCGACCGCCGGATCGGTTTCCGCGCCATCGCCTGGGAGGCCCGCCAGAGGGGCTTCGGCCTGCGGGGCGGGTTCGGTGCCCGGCGAGGGCTGGACCCGTTTAATTTCGCCGGAAAACCGTTTAATTTGCGAACTGGGGTCCGGGGGCGCGGTCGGCGGGGCCGGGGGCGCGGCGGGGCCGAGCAATCGGTCGGTCGGTTTGGGCTCCGGCAGCCCGAATTTGGTCAGGATCGAGGCCTGCGAGACCTGCATGCCACGGTCGATGAGCGGGACCAGGGCCGAGGACAAAGCCGCCACGTCCTCGCGCTCGACCTCCTCGATCTTCAGCCGCGGATAGGCCTTCTGCGGCCCATGGTTCAGCTGCACGAAGGGCCGCACCAGGTCGCGGTTCAGGATGGCCGCAAGCGCGCGGGCATCGGCGGTCTGGATGTCCTTCTGGACGGCCCTGTGCTCCTTGCCCGACCCGAGGCCCCCGACGACGGCGTCCGTCGTGGCGGTCTGGCCCAGGACGGCCTTGCTGATCTGCTGGTCGAGCCAGTCCGCGCGCTCCTTGTAGAGCTGATGGGCGGCCCCGACATTGGCCGCCTCGATAAACTCCATCTCCATGGATTGGGGGATGATCGCCGCACAATCGCCCGCGATGTTCGCCACGGCCCGGAACAGGGTGCGCTTGTCGTCCTCGCTGGCTCCGGCGCCATACTTGCCCAGCCGCACCGGCTGTCCATAGGTCTGGCTGAAAATCGCCCAGTCCCTCTGGGTGAACATCTTGAACATCCAGCCCCAGGCTGCGATGCGCGCGATGCCTGAGCGCACGGCGAGCCCCGACTTCGCGCGGATTTGGGCATGGATGAACTTGTAGGGTTCCAGGGGCACTTCCTGGCCCCCCTCGCTGATCAGCATGGGGGTGCGCAGATCATTGCGGTCGAACCGGAACCAGCGCGGGTCGCGCCATTCGAGGCGCGTGGGCTGCCACTGGCCTTCCGAGGTGTCCCAGAGGATTTCGGTGAACGAATAGCCCTTCCCGATGCAGTCCAGGACGTCGAAGATCTCTTCGGTCAGCTCGTCCCGCTTGATCCAGTCGCGCAGCTCCTGGGCGATCGCTTCGTCTTCGGCATCGTCCGAGGCAGCCTCGACCGTGATCTCGATCTGGCTGACCGAGCGCCGCCGGGTGCCGAGCACACCGATGTAGTGGGCATCGCGTTCCTCGATCGTCTCCGCCAGCTCCAGATAGCGCAGGGGGTTGCCGGTGTCGGCATCGCGCAGGATTTGCGCCAGCGACAGCGGATTGAGGCCATCGGCCGGATAGCCGGCAATCGGACTGCGAACGCCGCCGATGGTGGCGGCTGCCACCTCATTGGTCAGGGCCTGGCGCCGGACGGGGCGGCCGTAGGAGTCGACCAGCTGGTAATCGGCCATCAGAAGCCACCTCTCACATATGCGCCCAATGGCCCGCTCCGCCAGCTGCTGGTCGGCATGTCATCATCCATGGGCGGGTGATCCTTCATGCGCCCGGGCGCCGGGGCCGCGGGGGCTGCGACCTGGTACCCATACTCCACCCACCGCATCCGACTGGCGTAATGGGCCAGCGCCAGGCTGATGGCCCAGTCGCCATGGCGGCGCTTGCCGGTCTCGCCCTTGCGTGTGTCGGGCACCCGGGCGATGCCCTTGATGACCTTGACCAGGCGCAGGTCCGACAGGTGCTCGGGATCGGGGATGACGCTGATCGTGTCGTCCTCAAACGCGGCCTTCAGGGGCGGCATCTCGAGCCGGTACCAGGTCTCGCGGA
>CAMFIX010000165.1 GCA_945952425.1 uncultured Pseudorhodobacter sp.
GGGCGCCAGCACGACGAGGAATCCCATGACGAACAGCGCATGCAGCATCCCCGCCACCGGCCCATGCGCCCCGGAATTGTGGTTGGTCACCGTGCGCGCCACCGCCCCCGTGGCCACCACCCCGCCAAAGAGCGCCACGGCGACATTGGCCGCACCCTCGGCGAAAAGCTCTACTGTCGGGCGGTGCCTTTTGCCTGAAAGCCCATCGGCCACCTCGGCCGACAAGAGCCCGGTGATCGCGCCCAAGAGGCTGAACTGCAAGGCGAAAGGCAGGGCGGCGCGGATCGCCTCGATCCGCAGGTCGGGCAGGATCGGGGCGGGCAGAAAGCGGGGGAGGGGGCCGAAACGGTCGGCCACCAGCTCGACCCGCAGGCCGGCCAGGTGACTGGCCAGCGTCATGCCGATGACCGCGATCAAGAGGTTGGGCCAGGCCGGGCGCCAGGCCTTGATCGCCTGCATCAGCGCGATGGTCAGGAGCGCGAGGCCAAGCGCGGCGGGGTTCGCCGTCTCGCGCGCGGCCCAGAGGGCGGCGAGCTTGTCCAGCACCGCGGCAGGCTCTGGCCCCGCCAGCGTGATGCCGGTCAGGCCCTTGATCTGGCTGGTCAGGATGATGGCCGCGATCCCGGTGCTGAAGCCCACGGTCACCGGATAGGGCAGGAAGCGGATGTAGCGCCCCAGCCGGAGCGCCGAGGCCGCCATCAGGATCACCCCGGTCAGGAAGGTGGCCGTCATCAACCCCGCCTCGCCCAGCTGGTGCAGGCAGCCCGAGACGCCGACGATGAAGGCCCCCGCGGGCCCCCCGATCTGATAGCGCGACCCGCCGAGGGCCGAGATCAGAAAGCCGCCGACGATGGCGGTAAACAGCCCCCGCTCGGGCCCGAGCCCGCTTGCGATGGCGATGGCCATCGACAGCGGCAGGGCGACGATGGCCACGGTCAGCCCCGCCAGCGCATCGGCCCGAAAGGCACGCAGGCCATAGCCTTCGCGCAGCACGGTCACGAGTTTGGGGCGGAACGGGTCCGTCCCTTGGGCGGGAGGAGAAGACGTCTCCGACATGATGCGCCCCCGGTTGCCCGGGGCCTTTCAAGGCGCGGCGAAATGGCCACGTGACAGGGTCTAGGGCGAAACGCCTGAAATTCGGTTAACGAAACTCGGCGAAAGGATCGTCCGGGTAAACCACCTTTGTCAAGCAGAGCCCTTGCGGCGGGGCGACGGGCCCGCAGGCGGCGCGGTCCCGGGCATCGCGGGCGCGGGCGATGTCTTCGGGTTGCCAGCCGCCATGACCGACGCGCACCAGCGATCCGACGATGGAGCGCACCTGGTTGTGCAGGAAGGACCGCGCCCGCAGTGCGAAGCGGATCTCTTCGTCCGCGGATGAAATCGTGATCTCGTCCAGGGTCTTGACCGGCGATTTGGCCTGGCAGAGGGTCGAGCGAAAGGTGGTGAAGTCGTGATGCCCGACGAGATGGCGCGCGCCCGCCTGCATCGCCGCGACATCCAAGGGCGCCTTGACGTGCCAGACGCGGCCAAGGCTCAGGACCGCGGGTGCGCGGCGGTTCAGGATGCGGAAGAGATAGCGCCGCTCGGTCGCGGAAAAGCGGGCGTGGAACGTGTCTTCGACGCGCATGGCGGCGCGGATCGCGACGGGATGGGGGCGCAGATGGGCGTTCAGCGCCTCGGCCAGGCGAAAGGGCTCCCAGTCGCGGGCGAGGTCGGCATGGGCGACCTGGCCCGACCCATGCACCCCGGTGTCGGTCCGCCCCGCGGCCGCGATCGTATGGGCCCCGGGCTCAAGCCGGGCGAGCGCGGTCTCGATGGCCTCTTGCACCGAGGGCAGGCCGGATTGCCGCTGCCAGCCGGCAAAGGGGGCGCCGTCGTATTCGACGAGAAGGGCAAAGCGCGGCATGGCTCTCCTGCAGGCGGCGATCCGGCGCCGCCCGTGCCGCGGGGGTTTCACACCCCCGCACCCCCGTGGAGTATTTGAGCCAATGTGAAAGGGGAAGAGGGCGCGAATGGGGGGCGGGAGCAGGGGGCGGCCCGGTCGCGGGGTCCGGGACAGGCGCGCGCGCCACCTGCGGGATGCGGCCCATGTCGCGCAAGTCGCGGGTCGAGTGCGGGCTTGCCCTCCGACCATCGCGGCGCGCACCAAGGCGCCCGGCTGCCGAGAGGCTTGGAAGACACCCCGACCGCCCCGGCGCCCTTGTCGCGGCCTTCGCCCTCCCGTCCAGCCCCGGCGCCCTTCGCGACCGTTCTGCCTCCCAAGCGCCCCCCCCCTTTCAACTTGCCCAAATACTCCGGTGGGGTCCGGGGAGGCGGCGCCTCCCCGGGGGTGCCGCCTGCGCAGGGGGCTGTTGCCGGGCGCATTTCGTGCTTATGTAGCGGAAAACGGCGGAAAGGTCGGGATTTGAGCGGTTTGGGCGATCTGGCGGAAGGCTTCCTGCGCGGCGTGGCGGGGTTGGCCTTGCCCGATCCGGTGGTGCGGCTCGGCGTCACCGGCCTGTCGCGCGCCGGAAAGACGGTCTTCATCACCAGCCTGGTCGCGAACCTCCTGGAGCGGGGGCGGATGGTGCAGCTGGCGCCCTCCGGCCGGATCGAGACGGTGCTTCTGCAGCCTGAGCCCGACATGACCCTGCCGCGCTTCGCCTATGAGGACCATCTCGCCGCCCTGACCGGCGACAGCCCGCATTGGCCGGACAGCACGCGGGCGGTGTCGGAGCTGCGCCTGTCTTTCCGCTATCGGCCCGAGGGGCTGGCCTCGGTGCTGGGCCCGCGCGTCCTGCACCTGGATATCGTGGACTACCCGGGCGAATGGCTGCTGGACCTCTCTCTGCTGGAAAAGTCCTACGAGGATTGGGCCGAAAGCGTGCTGTCCCGCATCGCCGCCCGGCCCGAGGCGCGGGAGTATCTGGCGCTTGCCAGGGCCGAGGATGGTGCGCTGACCCTGGACGAGCCCCGCGCCATCGCCTTGGCCGAGGCCTTCACCGCCTATCTTCACGCCGCGCGGCGGGCGGGCTGGGCCGATTGCACGCCGGGGCGGTTCCTTTTGCCGGGCGACCTTGCGGGCTCTCCGGTGCTGACCTTCGCCCCCCTGCCGCGGCCTGCCACCTCGGGCGCGGGTTCGCTTTACGCCGCCATGCAGGCGCGGTTCGAGGCCTATAAGGCGCGCGTCGTGCGGCCCTTCTTCCAGACCCATTTCGCCCGGATCGACAGGCAGGTGGTGCTGATCGACCTGCTTGGCGCCTTGGACCGCGGCCCGCGTGCCGTCGAAGACCTGCGCCGCACCTTGGCCGAGGTGCTGGGCGCCTTCCGCCCCGGGTTGCGCGGCTGGCTGGATCTGATCCTGGGTGGCAAGCGCGTCGAAAAGATCCTCTTCGCCGCCACCAAGGCCGATCACCTGCATCATTCCCAGCACGCCCGCATGACCGCGATCACCGAGGCCCTGCTGGCCGATGCCCGCGCCCGCGCCGATTTCGCGGGCGCCACGACCGCGGCCCTGGCGCTGGCCTCCTATCGCGCCACGGTCGAGGAAGAGATCGCGCGCGGCGGCGAGGTCTTGCCCGCCGTCAAGGGCCGGCTCGCCGATGGTCGCCTCGTCGCCGCCTATGCGGGCGAGCTGCCGGAAGACCCCTCGCGCATCCTGTCGCCTGCCCGCAAAGGGGCCGAGGGCTGGATGGGCGCCGATTACAAGATGATGGACTTCCTGCCCCTGCGCTCCAGCCGCCGGGCCGGGGAAGGGCCTGCCCATATCCGCCTGGACCGGGCGGTGGATTTCCTGATCGGAGACCTGATGTGATCCTGCGCGATGCCGATGAAGCCGATCTGCCTGCCGTCGCCCGCATCCTGGGCGCCTGGATCGCCGAGACGCCCTGGATGCCCAAGCTGCACACGGCCGAGGAAGACCTGGGCTTCGTCACGGGCCTGCGGGCGGAGGGGCGGATGCGGGTGGCGGCCTTGGGGCCGCGGGCGATCGACGTGGTGGGGTTTCTCGCGCGGCAGGGCGGCGAGGTGCTGGCGCTTTACGTGGCCGAGGGGGCGCGGGGGCGGGGCATCGGGCGGGCCTTGATGGAGGATGCGATGGCCGAAGAGCCCGAGGGCGGGCTTTGGACCTTTCAGGCCAATGCCGGGGCGCGGGCGTTCTACGCTGGGCTTGGGCTGGCCGAGGTGATGATGACCGATGGCGAGAACGAAGAGGGCTTGCCGGATGTGAGGCTGGAATGGAGCCGCTGACCCCTTTGAAGGCGCCTTTGGTCGTGGCGGCCGAGGGCGAGGCCGATCCGGGGCTGGCGCTGCCGGTCGACGGGGCGCCGGTGCTGCTGCGGATGGGGCGGCGGAGGTCTCCGCTGGCCCGGGTCGGGGCTTGGGTCTTCGGGATGCTGTTCGGGCTGGTGCTGGCGGTCTGGGCCTGGACCTTCGTCGCGGGGCTCATGGTGAGCTTCCCGCTGCTGGGCTGGGTCGCGGCGGGGCTGATGGCGGCCGCGGGGCTGGTGCTGCTGGTCTGGCTGGTCGGCGAGGCAAGGGCCTGGGCGCGGCTCGCCCGGATCGAGGGGTTGCGGGCCGAGGCGCAGGGCGTCACCGAGGTGAAGGCGGCGCGGGCGGTGGTGGCGCGCGTCTCGGCGCTTTACGCCGGGCGGGCCGAGATGTCGGCCGCGCGGGAGAGTCTGGCGCGGCGGGGGGAAGAGGTCTTCGACGCCGATGCGCTGGTGCACCTGGCCGAGGTGGAGCTGATGGCAGAGCTTGACGCCCAGGCCCGGGCCGAGGTCGAGGCCGCGGCCCGGCAGGTGGCGCTGGTCACCGCGCTGGTGCCCCTGGCGCTGGCCGATGTCGTGACCGCCCTGGTCGCCAATCTGCGGATGCTGCGGCGGGTGGCGGAGATCTACGGCGGCCGGGCGGGCAGCCTCGGCGCTTTGCGCCTGATGCGCCGGGTGATGGCGGCGCTGGTGGCCGCGGGGGCCCTGGCGCTGACCGACGACCTGATCGGCTCGGTCGCGGGGGGCGGGATATTGTCCAAGGTCTCGCGCCGGTTCGGCGAGGGGGTGGTCAACGGTGCGCTGACGGTGCGCGTGGGGCTCGCCGCGATGGAGGTCTGCCGCCCGCTGCCCTTCGGGGCTTTGGCGCGACCGGGGACATCGGCCACGGTGAGCCGGGCGCTGGCGGGGTTGTTCGGGTAGGGGGCACTGCCGACTGTGCGGGTAGGCGCCGGTTTGGCCGCCTCGCCCCGCCGACTGCCGGGGTGCAGTCCTGCCGACTGCGCCCGTGTCGCCTGTCCTGCGGCGTCGCTCCGCCGACTGCGCGGGCCGGGCGCGGACCCTGCCTTACCCCCGGAACTTCTGCGCCAGGCGTTCCAGCGGGGACAGCGGCTTTTCCGGCTCGGGCGCCGGGGGTTTGGGCAGTTCGGCTTTCGGCGCCTGCGGGGTGGTTTCCGCCCCTTTGCCCGAGTTCCGCGGCGGGTTCAGCCGCAGCGCCACCGCATTCAGGAACTTCGCCTCCTCGCCCGCCGCAAGCTCGTTCGCCCCGTCGGAAATGCCCTGCAGCAGGGGCTCCAGCCATTCCCGGTCGGCCTTGGCGAAATCGTGCAGCACGTAAGAGGCCACCAGATCCTTGTGCCCCGGATGGCCGATGCCGAGCCGGACCCGGCCATAGCCCTCGCCGATCGCCCCATGGATCGAGCGCAACCCGTTGTGCCCGGCATGGCCCCCGCCCATCTTGACCCGCACCTTGCCGGGCGCGAGGTCGAGCTCGTCATGCAGCACCACCAGGTCGGAGGGCGCGATCTTCCAGAAGGTCATCGCCGCCTGCACCGACCGGCCCGAGGAGTTCATATAGGTCTCGGGTTTCAAGAGCAGAACCTTCTGCCCCGCCAGCCGCCCCTCCGACACCCTGCCGTGGAAATCCTTCCTCCAGGGTCCGAAGCCATGGTCGGCGGCAATCCGGTCCACCGCCATGAACCCGATGTTGTGCCGGTTGCCGGCATAGTCGGCCCCTGGGTTGCCGAGCCCTGCGAACAGCTTCATGACGCCCTCCAATGCAAACGGGCGGCCCCCGAAGAGGCCGCCCGCGGAACCGATCCCCGAAGGATCAGGCCTCTTCGACGGCAGCCAGGCCCGCCGGGGCCGCGATGTTCGCGATCACGAAATTGCGCGAGATCGTCGGCTTCACGCCTTCCGGCAGAACCACGTCCGAGATGTGGATGACGTCGCCGATGTTCTTGCCGGTCAGGTCGACCGTGATGTGATCGGGGATGTCGCCCGCCAGCACTTCCAGTTCGACTTCCGAGCGCACGACGGTCAGCGTGCCGCCGCGCTTGATGCCCGGGGCCTTGTCGGCATTGTCGAAATTCACGTGGATGTGCAGGACGATGCGGCTTTCGTCATGCAGGCGCATGAAGTCGACATGGATCGGCTGATCCTTCACGACATCGCGCTGCACGCCGCGGCAGATGACGTGAACGTCAGCCTGGCCCGGGGCCTTCAGGTTGAAGAGCGTCTGCAGGAAGCGGCCGGCCTTCAGGCGCTTCAAGAGGTAGTAATAGGGAACCTGGATCGACAGGGGCTCTTGCCCGTCGCCGTAAACCACTCCGGGAACCTTCCCGTCGCGCCGTGCTTGCCGAGCGGCCCCCTTGCCCGTCCCCGACCGAAGCTCGACTTCGAGATCATGGATCTCACGTGCCATCGTCATTCTCCTGTTAAGTCCGCCATCCTCCAAGGGTGCATGGCGCGACCGGGGGCGCATAGCCGACATCGGGCGGGAAGGGAAGGGGGATTCTGTCGCGCCAACCAGGCGGAGCGCTGGCGCGCAAGAGATTGCGTTCAGGGGGGCCAGCCC
>CAMFIX010000166.1 GCA_945952425.1 uncultured Pseudorhodobacter sp.
TGTTCGACCTGCCCGACGCGCCGCCCGATCATGCCGGGGGATATGCGCCCTTGACCGCCTTCGCCGCCCCGGCCCGGGAGAAGTCCGAGCTCTGGCGCATCTTTGCCGTGCTGATGCTGACCATGCTGCTGACCGACCTGGCCGATGGGCTGATCGTGCAGGCGGTCAAGGCGGCGCTGGGGCCGGTCTTCGGGGCGGTGGCCTTGGTGAATGTGAACCTCGGCCTGACGCCGTTTGGCGTGACGGGGGGGCTTGCGCTGGCGCTGAAGGGCGGGGCGGTGTTTCTGCTGGCGGTGGTCCTGGTGACGGGGCGCGGGCTCGGCAGCCTTCTGGGCGCCCGCGCGCGGCTTTGGCACGACGGCTGGCGGGCCTTCTGGCCGATGGCAGCGCTGGGTTTGGCGCTGCTGCCGGTGCTTGCGCGGGACCAGGCGGTCAGCCCGGGGCTCGGGCTCGGCACGCTGGTGCTTTGGGCACCTGCCGCGATGGGCCTCGTCGTGGCCTTGGCGCTGGCGACCGAGACCGTCTTTCGCGGATTCCTGCAGCAACAGCTGGCCGCGCGCTGGCAGGCCAGCTGGATCTGGATGGGCCTGCCCGCCGCGCTTTTCGCGCTTTTGCAGGGCGCGCCGCCCGCGGTGGGGTCGCTGGCGCCGCTCTCCCTGCTGTGGAGCCTGGCCTATGCCGCCGCCGCGGCCGACCTGACCGCGCGGACCGGCTCCTTGGGCGCCGCCATCGGCCTGCAGGCGGGCATCCAGGCGCAGAGCCTCTTCCTGATCGGCCTCAAGGGCCCGATGACGGGGTTGGCGCTTTACACGCTGGACGCGCGCGGGGCGGCGCTGGCCCCCTGGATGGCCGCCGACTTCCTGACCCTGCTGATCGGCTGGCTGGCCGCACGGGTCTTGCTCAGGGTCTGATTGCTTTTGGCCGACGCAGGGCTTATCTGGGGGCGACCAGAATGACCGAAAAGGCCAGCCGCCCATGAACTGGATCACGAATTACGTCCGCCCGAAGATCAACTCGCTCTTCTCGCGGCGCGAAACGCCCGACAATCTGTGGACCAAGTGCCCGGAATGCGGGACGATGCTGTTCCACCGCGAACTGGCCGAGAACCTGAACGTCTGCTCGAACTGCGATCACCATATGGCGATCTCGCCGCGGGAGCGTTTTACCGCGCTCTTCGACGGCGGGATTTTCACCGAGGTGAAAGTGCCCGAGCCCATCGCCGATCCCTTGCATTTCCGCGACCAGAAGAAATACCCCGACCGGCTGAAGGCTGCGCAGAAGGCCAGCGGCGAGCGCGAGGCGATGCTGGTCGCCGAGGGCGAGATCGCCCGCACCCCCATCGTCGCAGTGGCGCAGGATTTCAGCTTCATGGCGGGGTCGATGGGGATGTTCGTCGGCAATGCGATGATCGCGGCGGCGCAGACGGCGGTGAAGCACAAGCGGCCCCTGGTGGTCTTCACCGCGGCGGGGGGCGCGCGGATGCAGGAGGGGATCTTGTCCCTGATGCAGATGCCCCGCACCACGGTCGCCGTCCAGATGGTCCGCGAGGCGCGGCTGCCCTATATCACCGTCCTGACCCATCCGACCACCGGGGGCGTGACGGCCAGCTATGCCATGCTGGGCGATGTGCAGATGGCCGAGCCCAATGCGCTGATCTGCTTCGCCGGCCCCCGTGTCATCGAACAGACGATCCGTGAAAAGCTGCCCGAGGGCTTCCAGCGCGCCGAATACCTCTTGGATCACGGGATGCTCGACCGGGTGACGCACCGCAAGGAGCTGCGGGACGAGCTGGTGACCATCCTGCGCATGCTGACCGGCCAGCCCCCGGCCATCAAGGGCGAGCTCTCGGCCCCGGCTGCCAAATGAGCTCGGATGTCCTGCTCGACCGGATGATGGCCTTTCATCCGAAGATCATCGACCTGACTTTGGACCGCGTGCATCGTCTCCTGGCCGCGATGGGCAACCCGGAGCGGTCCTTGCCGCCGGTCATTCATGTGGCGGGGACGAACGGCAAGGGCTCGACCCAGGCGATGATCCGCGCGGGGCTGGAGGCGGGGGGAAAGACCTGCCACGCCTATACCTCTCCGCATCTGGCGTGGTTTCACGAACGCATCAGGTTGGCCGGAGAGCTGATCACCGAACCGGCGCTGATGGCCTTGCTGGACGAGTGCATCGCCTTCAACGGGCAGGAAGAGATCACCTTCTTCGAGATCACCACCTGCGCGGCCTTTCTGGCATTCTCGCGGACCAAGGCGGATTACACGCTTCTGGAGGTGGGCCTCGGCGGGCGGCTGGATGCGACCAATGTCGTGGACAAGCCCGCGCTGACGATCATCACCCCGGTGTCGATCGACCACCAGCAATTTCTGGGCGAGACGCTCCCCGAGATCGCGTTCGAGAAAGCCGGGATCATCAAGCGCGGTGTCCCGGTGATCGTGGGGCCGCAGACTGACGAGGGGCTGGCGGTGATCGAGGCGCGGGCGATGCGCGTGGGGGCTCCGGTCCTGGCCTTTGGCCAGCACTGGCATGTGCAGGAAGAGCACGGCCGCCTGGTCTATCAGGACGAGCGCGGGCTTTTGGACCTGCCCCTGCCGAACCTGCCCGGGCCGCATCAGATCCAGAACGCCGGGGCGGCGCTGACGGCGCTGCGGGCCCTGGGGGCGAGCGCCGAGCAATGCGAGGCGGCCGTGACCCGCGCCTTCTGGCCCGCGCGGATGCAGCGGCTGGTCAAGGGCCCGCTGGTCGAGCTGGCGCCCTCGGTCGAGCTGTGGCTGGACGGCGGGCACAATCCGGCCGGCGGCCAGGCGGTGGCGGCGACGCTGGCCCGGATGGCGCCCCGTCCCACGCATCTGATCTGCGGCATGATCAACACCAAGGATGTCCGCGGCTATATGGAGCCGCTGGCGCCGGTCACTGAGAGCCTGCACGCGGTCTCTATCCCCGGCGAGAAGAACACGCTGCCCGCCGAAGTGACCTGCGAGGCGGCGCGGGCGGCGGGGATCAAGGCGACAGTCTCGGGCTCGGTCGCCGAGGCCCTGAGCGAGATCGCGGCGACGGAACCGGGCGCGCGGGTGCTGATCTGCGGGTCGCTTTACCTGGCGGGCACGGTGCTGCGCGAGAACGGGTAGCGCCGGGGGAAAGCGCCGGGGGCCGTCTGCCCCCCATGCCACCGGTCTCTTGAACCGGTGGCGAAACCGGTGGCATACCCCGAGGAGTATTTGTGCAAGTATGAAAGAGGCAGGATGCTCTGGCTGAAAGCGCAAGTCGAGGCGGGGCGGGGGCTGTTTCTGGCGCTGGCCGTCATGCTGGCCTGCGCCCTGCCGGGGTTCTTTTCGATGCCTCCCCTGGACCGCGATGAGGTGCTGTTTTCGCAGGCTTCGCGGCAGATGGTGGCGAGCGGGGATGTCGTCGACATCCGCTTTGCCGACATGCCGCGGTATAAGAAGCCCGTGGGGATCTATTGGCTGCAGGCGCTGGCGGCGAAAGCCACCGGGGCGCCGGATGCGATCTGGAGCTATCGGCTGGTGAGCCTTCTGGCCGGGATGGTGGCGGTGGCCGCGACGCACCGGATCGCGCGGGGGTTCCTCTCGGCGGAGGGGGCGCTTTTGGCGGCGGTGGCGCTGGCGGGCTCGGTGATGCTGGGGATCGAGACGCATCTGGCCAAGACGGATGCGACCTTGCTGGCGACCGTCGCGGTGGCGATGGCGGTGGTGGCCGATCCGCGGCGGCCTTGGGTCTTTTGGGCGGCGCTTGGGGTTTCGTTGCTGGTCAAGGGACCGCTCGGGCCCATGGTCGTGGTGCTGGCGGTGGCGGCGCTTTGCCTGGTGCGGCGGGATGCGGGGCTGCTGCGCGCCCTGTGGCGGCCCTGGGGATTTGCCCTGATGCTGGCCATCGCCTTGCCCTGGTATCTGGCGATCACCTGGGTTTCGAAAGGCGCCTTCTGGAGTGCATCGCTCGGCGCCGACATGCTGGGCAAGGTGGCCATGGCGCAAGAGAGCCACGGGGCGCCGCCGGGCAGTTACCTCGCCGCGCTATGGCTGACCTTCTGGCCGGGGTCGATGGCGCTGGCCGCGGCCCTGCCCGCGCTGTGGCGGGCCAGACGCGCGCCGGTCGTGGTCTTTGCGCTGGCCTGGGCGGTGCCGACCTTCCTGGTCTTCGAGGCCACGCCGACGAAGCTGATCCATTACACCTTGCCCGCCTGGCCCGCCCTGGCCCTGCTGGCCGCCGCGGGGGCCGAGCGGCTGCGCGGACCGGCGCTGATTCCGGCCGGGCTGCCGGTGGTGGGGCTGGTGGCGCTGGCCTGGGAGCTGGACCGGCGGGGCATCGCGCTGCCCGCGCCTTATTGGGTGGGGGTGGTCCTGGTCGCTTTGGCCGCGGCGCTTGTCGTGGCGGCTTTGCGCCAGGGGACGCTGGCACTGGCCGCGGCGACGGCGCTCGCGGGGTTTGCCTTCAACGCGACGCTGTTCCCCAGCCTGGCCGCGACCGAGGCGCTGTGGCCCGCCCGCCAGATCGCCGCGATTGCCGCCCAGCATCCCGGCTGCCGTATGACCGTGGCGGGCTTCGACGAACCCTCGCTGGTCTTTGCGATGAACGCCCGCGTCACCCTGGCGGGGGCCGAGGATCTGCCCGCCGTGCTGAAAGCCTCGGGCTGCCAGCTGGTCGCGGCGCCGGACCTTGCCACCGCGCTTCCCGAGATCGCGCGCATCCGCGGGCTGGATCTCGGCTCGGGCGATGTGGTGGACCTTGGGGTCTGGCTGAAGCCATAGACCCTTCGGCGTTGCATGCGTATCGCGAGGGGCGTCGCCCTCACTGCCCCTTCAGCTCGGCCGTGATCTTCACCGGCCCCACCGCGCCCTTCAGCTTGGCGCGGTAGATCACCACGCCCTCGACCACCCGCATGACATAGGTGCGCGTCTCGGCAAAGGGGATGGTCTCGACCCAATCCACCACATCGACCGAAGGGCTGCGCGGGTCGCCGAAAGCGCTGATCCAGTTTGCCGGGCGCCTTGGGCCCGCGTTGTAACCGCTGGCGATCAGGGCGATCGAGCTGCCGTAAGTATCCGCGATCTCGCGCAGGTAGGCCGAGCCGATCTGGACGTTATAGCCCGGGTCCGAGCCCAACCGGCTGGCCGAGAACTCCAGCCCCTGGTCCTTGGCGACCTTGGCCCCGGTCGAGGGCAGCACCTGCATAAGCCCCAGGGCGCCCGCAGAGCTGCGCGCCTCGGGGTCGAATTCGCTTTCGCGCCGGGCGATGGCCAAGGCGAGGGCGCGGCTGACGGCCAGCTTGTCGGGCACCATGTCGGGCACCGGGAAATAGGCGCCGGGAAAGATCGTGCCGCGTTCGGCCGCGGCCTTGGCCAGCAGCACGGCCGAACGGTATTCGTGATCCTGCAAGGACATCGCCGCCAGAACCCCCAGCTCGGCATCCGAGGCGCCCTGGGCGAGCTGCAGAAGGAACCGCGCCGAAAGCTGCTCGTTGTCGGCCTCGGCCAGGCGGCGGGCGGCCTCAAGCACCGAGGATTTGGCAAAGCGCGAGGTCTTCCAGTCGCCCGCGGGCGCGGCATTGGACAGAAGGGTCTTGTCGAGGGGAAGGCCCAGCTTCTCGGCCGCCAGAAGCCCGTAGTAAGAGGTCTGGAACTGCGCCGCCGCCTGATAGCTGGCCTTGGCACCGGGATCGTTCATCGCCTCTTGCGCCCGGCCGGTCCAGTAAAGCCCGCGCGCCTTGGTGATCGGCGTGCCGCCCTCGGTCAGGTGCTTGAAATGGGTCAACGCGCGGCCCGGGTCGCCCAGTTGCCGCAGAGCGATGAATCCGGCCAGGAACTCCAGGTCGGCGCGGTCCGACAGGCCGGTCAGCTGATGGCTGGCCGCGACCTGGTAGGCGGTCTTGGCCTTGCCGTTGCGCATCAGCCAGCGGGCGAGCGAGGCGCGCTTGTCGGCCCAGGCCTTGGGGTCGCCCAGGTCGCGGATGCTGTCCGAGCGTTGCAGGATCAGGGTCGCGGCATCGTCGTAATTGTCTTGCCGCATCCGGTAGAGGAAGCGTTCATAGGCCAGCCCTGCATCGCCCGCCAAGGCCTGCGGCACCGCCTTGATCAGCGCCGTCGTGCCGTCCTTGTTGGCGCGCAAGGCCATCCGCGCCTGCGCCAGGGCCTGCCAGCCCGGCGAGACGAGGGGCAGCATCCGCGTGGCCTCTCCGGCCCTTGTGCCGTCCCAGAGGATGCGGTCCAGCCGCAGCTCATGCGCCACGGCCAGCGCCTTGCCATAGCCCGCCAGCGCCGCCGCCTGTTCGTCGGCCGAGAAGGGCAAGGCCACCCAGGCCGCCGTCATCACCTGCTCGGCATCGGCCTGACGCCCCTTGGCCTGCAGCGCCCCGGCCAAGGCCAGCGCGCCCCCGGCGGTCTTGGGGGCATCGGCGCCGAAATAGGCGATGACCCGGTCGGGCGTGGTCGAGCGCGCGACGGCCGCTTCTCCGGCGCCTTTCAGGAAGGGCATCCCGGGCCAGTCGGGATGGCGCGCGAGAAAGGCTTCGTAGTCGCCAAGGCTCCCCTGCCCGGCGCGCAAGGCCTGCCACAGGATCACATCGGCGCCGACCGCCCCCGCGCCTTGCGCCGCCGCCACCGCCCCGGCCCAATCCTGCTTGTCGGCCAGCCCCTGCGCGGTTTCCAGCGCCGAAATCTCGGCGGCACGGTCGGCCATGGCAGGCCACGAGATCAGCACGGCGAGCGCCGCGGCGGCTAGGGTCGGAATAATGCGGGTCATGGGGCCAACCTGCCCCAAGCCCGCGGGGCTCACAACTGGATTTCCCGTGAGCGCGCGGTGAAGG
>CAMFIX010000167.1 GCA_945952425.1 uncultured Pseudorhodobacter sp.
CTCCAGGATCGCGCGGGCCTGTGCGTTGGAATGATACCAGACATTCCATTCGTCGAAGCTGATATGGACGTCACGCTTCGAGCGCTTGTTGGCCTTCACCAGGTTGATGACGCTTTCGATCGTGGTGATGTAATCGTCCAGCTTGGCATTCAGCGCCAGGTAATTGGCGGTGTTCTTCTGACGGTTCGCGAAATACATATGCAGGCTGATCAGATCGACGCTGTCATAGGTATGTTCCAGCACGATCCTTTCCCATTCGGGATAGGTCTTCATATCGGCATTGGAGCTGCCGCAGACGATCAGCTCCAGCGATTTGTCGAAGGCGCGCAAGGTCTTGGCGGTTTCGTTCGCCAAGCGGCCATATTCCTCGGCGGTCTTGTGGCCGACCTGCCAGGGGCCGTCCATTTCATTGCCCAGGCACCACATCCGCACATCCCAGGGCGCCTCGCGGCCATTCTTCTTGCGCAGGTCGCCCCAATGGCTGCCGGTCGGGCCATTGACATATTCGACGAAATTCCGCGCCTCGTCCAACCCGCGCGAGCCGAGGTTGATCGCCAGCATCGGCTTGGTATCGACCGTATCGCACCAATCCATGAATTCATGGATGCCGACGGCATTGGATTCCGACGTGTGCCAGGCCAGGTCCAGCCGGGTCGGGCGGTTTTCGCGCGGGCCGACGCCGTCTTCCCAGTTATAGGCCGAGACGAAATTGCCGCCGGGGTAGCGAACATAGGGAATTTTCAGGTCGCGGACCAGTTCGATCACGTCCTGACGCATGCCGTTCTTGTCGGCGGTCGGGTGATCGGGTTCGTAGATCCCGGTATAGATCGCCCGGCCGAGATGCTCCAGAAACGCGGAATAGATCCGGTTGTCGATGGGCGAAATGGTGAAGTCGCGGTGCGCGGTGACTGTGGCTTTCATGCCGTCCCTCCTCGAACGGGCCGGGTGATCCGGCTTATCAGCTTTTCCGGTATACATCAGAAAAGCAGGTATGAAGTCAAGCCCCGGCGCGCCGTGCCGCGGTCAGGCGCATCACGATGTCCTGGTCGTAGTTGCCGAAACCGCGCCCGAAAATGTTCACGCCGCCCGGATGATGGGCATGGTCGCGCACCTCGATCTTGAAGCGGACCGAACGATGCGCGGGCAGGTCCAGGTCGCGCAGGCAGACTGGCGAAATCTTCATCCCATCGACGAAAGTGCCCTCGGCGCTGACCGAAATCGACTTCAGCATGCCGTATTGGCTGCCTTTCAGCTTCCACCAGGAGGGGGTGTAAATCCCCCTTTGATCGCCGAAATCGCCGGGCGAGGTCCAGGTGCCGACCTCGACGTTGTTGATGAGGAAGGTGATGTCCGACGGCCAGTTCGAGGCGGTGCCGGGCGCCTCGGACGACAGCTCCAGCGAGAATTCCACCTTCTCGACCTCGCCCTCCATCAGCCTGACATTGTTGGGAAATTGGTATTCCACGAAGCCCCGGGTGAACCAGAGAAGCCCGGCACTCATCCGCCGCGGATCGAGGAATGTATCGGGCACATCCAGAAGCCCGATGATGCCTTCGGGCGCGCAAAGACCGCAGGGCGCGCTGACCTCGCAGGAGGTATAAAGCCCAAGCGGCATCGCCACGTCGATCGTGTTGCCCCCCGCCGTGCCCTGGTCCTTCTTGAACATCACCATGATCTCGTCGAAGAGCGTGTGGCAGAGCTTTTGGTTGCCCTTTTTCGCCCTCTGCGTCTCGGTCCGGATCAGCCCGGCTTCCTCCAGCATCTGCACATTGGCCGAGACCGACGATTGCGGCAGACCCAGCGCCGCGGCGATGGCATTGACGTTCTGCGGCCCCTGATCGGCCAGCAGTTTCAGGATATCGACGCGCACCGCAGAGGCCAGCGCCTTCAGCGTCTCGATCCCCTCCGACGGGTCGATGATAAGAAAATTGCGACTCATCAGGGTCTTGCGCCTCCGGCTTGCCGGGAAACGCCCCCGACACAAAACAGTTTTGTATCAGAGAATCAGGTTTGGTCAAAGGTTGTGCGTGAAAAAGCGGGCCAAGATCGAAAAATCCGCTATCATGGTGCCTGCAAAACCCCCTGATTCGGTCGATTCGGCCCCCTGTTTCACGAACTGCACCCGGAAAACCCGGTGCATAATGCTTTAGCATCGTGTTTTGGGATATATATCGAAAAACTCGATTGACATCAGCCCCCGGCGGTCCATAATTCGGCTCACCAAAGGGGCAACCCCGGGGGGAACGGTCTGCGCGCGCCGGCAGGCCCAGAGGAGTTCGGGCGCCGGGGGAGACCCCGCAACGCAGGGAGGAAGAGATGTTCAAGAAACTGATGGGCGCGGCTGCGCTCGGTCTCGTCATGGTCGCGTCGGGTGCCATGGCCAAGGAAACCGTCGTCTGGTGGGATTTCCTCGGCGGCGGCGACGGCGTGCGGATGAAGAAGCTGATCGAGGACTTCAACGCCGAGCACAAGGACACGATCGAAATTCAGGGGACGACCCTGGAATGGGGCACGCCCTTCTACACCAAGGCGCAGACTTCCGCCGCGGTGGGCGAAGGCCCCGACGTGATGACCTATCACCTCTCGCGCCTGCCGCTCGGCGTCTCGACCGGCACTTTGGCCGAGATTTCGGAAGCCGATCTGGAGGCCGCGGGCGTCAAGGCTGCGGACTACACGCCCGCCTCGTGGAATGCGGCGCATATCGACGGCAAGCTCTATGCGGTGCCCTTCGACATGCACTCCATCGTCTTGTATTACAACAAGGATCTCCTGAAGAAGGCCGGGCTTCTGGGCGACGACGGCCTGCCGAAGGGCCTGGACGGGGTGGACAATTTCACCGCCGCGCTGAAGGCGCTCCAGGCGGCCGGCGTGGCGCAACCGCTGTCGATCCATGACGGCGCGGGCGACTCGATGTGGCGGATCTTCTATTCGCTGCTCGGCCAGGAAGACGGCGTCTTCTTCAAGGACGGCAAGTTCCTCGACGGCGACAACCTCGACAAGGCCGTCAAGGCCGTGACCGTGATGCAGAACTGGGTCAAGGACGGCTTTGCCCCCGCGCAGGTCGATTACCCGGCCTCCATCGCGCTCTTCACCTCCGGCAAGGCCGCGTTCCATATCAACGGCGTCTGGGAAGTGCCGACGATGACCGACCTCAAGGCCAAGGGCGAACTCTTCGACTGGGGCGCCATCGCCATCCCGACCTTCTTCGACCATCCCGCCACCTGGGCCGACAGCCATGCCTTTGCCATCCCGAACAACAAGGGCAAGGAAATGACGCCGGAGAAGAAGAAGGCCGTGCTGGAAGTCATCACCTGGATGAACAAGCACTCCACCTTCTGGGCGACCGCGGGTCACCTGCCGGCCTATATGCCGGCGCGCGACAACGACGAGTTCAAGAAGATGCAGCCGAATGCGACCTATGCCAAGCTGGCCGATACCGCCGTCTATGACCCGGTCTCGACGCTGGCGGGCGTGGCCTCGCCGGTCTACGACGCCGCGGGCAACTTCCTGATGCCGGCCGTGAATGGCGAAATGGAGCCGCAGGCCGCCATGGAGCAGATGCGCGACGACCTGCAAGGTCAAGTCGAGTAAGCGAAAAACCGGCCGGGAGCTTTCTCCCGGCCGGATTCCCTCTGCCTGCCGCCGCAAAGGAAGACCCATGCGCCGTTATGACCGGACGGAACTGGTGACCGCCCTGATCCTGATCGCCCCTTTCGTTGCGATCTACGGGCTTTTGTTCGTCTATCCCGTCGCCAAGATGATCCTTCTGTCCTTCACCAAGGCGCCCCTGATCGGGGATGGAGACTGGGTCGGATTTGCCAATTACGCCAAGCTGTTCAAGGACCGGCTCTTTACCGTCGCGGTTTGGAACACGATGTATTTCGTGCTTTTGTCGGTGATCCCCTCGACGATCCTGGGCCTCTTCATCGCGCTTGGCGTGAACCGGCTGAAGGGCTGGATGCAAAGCGCGGTGCTGGCCTGTTTCTTCCTGCCCTATATCCTGCCGGTCTCGGTGGTCTATCGCATCTGGGGCTGGATGCTGGATGCGCAATTCGGCATCCTGCAATACCCGATCGAATGGATCTTCGGCGAGCGCGTGCCGGTTTTCCGGAGCCTGCCCTTGTTCATGCCGACGGTGGCTTTCATCACCATCTGGTGGCTCGTGGGCTTCAACGTGCTGCTTTACATCGCCGGTCTGCGCAACATTTCGGCCGAGATCTACGAGGCGGCCGAGCTGGATGGCGCGACGCGCGCCCAGGTTTTCCGGCGCATCACCTGGCCGCTGGTCTGGCCGATCACCGTGCTGGTGGCGACGATCCAGTTGATCCTGCAGCTGAAAATCTTCGACCAGGTTTATCTCTTCGCCCAGGGCGGGCGGACGGATGCCCTGTTGTCGCTCGTCTGGCTCGTCTACCGCGATGCCTTCCAGAAGAACCAGGGCGGCTATGGCGCCGCCATCGCGGTCGTGCTGTTCGCGCTGATCGTCCTGGTCTCGGTGCTGCAATACCAGGCCCTGCGCGCAAGGGGAGAGAAATGAACGCCAAATCCATCCGGCGCTGGAACTTGGTCGGCGGGGCCCTGACGGGGCTGACGCTGATCGTCGCGATCTTCTGGGCCTTCCCGATCTATTGGGCCGTGGTCACCACCTTCAAGTTCGAGCAGGACGTGGTGAAGGCGGGCGTCGACTGGCTGCCGATCCGCTGGACGGTCGAGGCCTATATCAACGCGCTCTTCAACACCAAGCTTGGCCTTTGGTATCTGAACTCGCTGGCGACCTCGCTGATGATTACGCTTCTGGTGCTCTTGACCTCGGCGGCGGCGGGCTATGCGATCAGCCAGCTGAACTTTCCGGGGCGCCGCGTGCTCTGGTGGCTGATCCTGGCAAGCTTCATGGTGCCGATCCCGGCGCTCATCATCAACCATTTCGTGCTGATGAGCCAGATGGGCCTGTTGAACACCCTGACCGCGGTCGTCCTGCCGCAGCTGATCGCGCCGGTCACCGTGATGATCTACAAGCAGTTTTTCGACAGCGTTCCCAAGGACTTCCGCGAGGCGGCGCTGATGGATGGCGCCAGCCAGTGGCAGCTTTTGTTCCGGCTTTACCTGCCGATGAACTGGGGGATCACCACGGCTTTGGCGATCATCACCTTCATCGGGGCGTGGAACAACTTCCTCTGGCCGTTCCTGGCGGTGACGACCGAGGACAAGATGAACGTGACCGTCGGCATCACCCAGGTGACGGATGCCTTCGGGGTGAAATATGCCCGGCAACTCTCCTCCGCGGTGCTCGCGGGGCTGCCGGTGGCGGTGGTTTACCTGCTGTTCCAGCGCAGGGTGACCCAGGCCATCATGCTGACGGCCGGGATCAAGGGGTAAGAAATGGCTCAAGTCGAACTCTCCAACATTTCCAAGCGCTTCGGGGCGGTCGAGGTCATCTCGGGCCTGAACCTTTCCATCGAGGACGGCGCCTTCTGCGCGCTTCTCGGGCCGTCGGGCTGCGGCAAATCCACCATGCTGCGGATGATCGCGGGGCTGGAGGAGGTGACCGACGGCACGATCCGCATCGGCACCGAGGACGTGACCCATGCGGCGCCGAAGTCGCGCGGCACGGCGATGGTCTTTCAATCCTACGCGCTTTACCCGCATCTGACGGTGGCCGAGAACATCACCTTCTCGATGTCGCTGGCGGGCGCCCCCAAGGCCAAGCAGCGCGAGGCGGCGGAGCGGGTGGCCAAGATGCTGCAGCTGACCCACCTGTTGGACCGCCGTCCCGCCGCGCTCTCGGGCGGGCAGCGCCAGCGCGTCGCCATCGGCCGGGCCCTGGTGCGCGATCCGAAAGTTTTCCTTTTCGACGAGCCGCTGTCGAACCTCGATGCGCTTCTGCGGGTGCAGATGCGCCTGGAGCTGGCGAAGCTGCACGGCGATCTGAAGACCACGATGATCTACGTGACCCATGACCAGGTCGAGGCGATGACGCTCGCCGATCTGATCGTCGTGCTGGACAAGGGCAAGATCGCCCAGGCCGGCAGCCCTTGGGAGCTTTACAACCGCCCCGCTAACCGCTTCGTCGCGGGGTTCATCGGCTCTCCGGCGATGAATTTCCTGAAAGGGCAGGGGGATGGGCAGGGCGTCGTCCTTCCGGACGGCACGCGGCTCGCC
Source organism: uncultured Pseudorhodobacter sp. (assembly GCA_945952425.1). Classification (GTDB taxonomy): domain Bacteria; phylum Pseudomonadota; class Alphaproteobacteria; order Rhodobacterales; family Rhodobacteraceae; genus Stagnihabitans. Next base: position 6,160 of record CAMFIX010000167.1, read on the forward strand.
GTCGCCCAGCACATGGCCAAGGGTGCGCCGGTCGAGCTCGGCATTCGCCCCGAACATGTGAAGGTCGCGACCGAAGGCCCGATCCGCGGCCGCGCCTCGGTGGTGGAATATCTCGGCAATACCTCTTATGCCTATGTCGAGACCGATCACGGCCCCATGGTCGTCGAGGCCGACGACCAGCCGGTGAAGGCGGGCGACCAGCTGGCCCTTGTGCCCGACCTGGCCAAGGCCCATGTTTTCGATGCAACAGGACAGGCTTTGTAAATGCACTATCGTCGTTTGGGCAAATCCGGGCTGCAGGTCAGCGAGTTTTCCTTCGGCTCCTGGGTGACCTTCGCCAAGCAGGTCGACATCCAGCCCGCCAAGGCGCTGCTGCAGGCGGCCTATGATGCCGGCATCAACTTCTTCGACAATGCGGAAGGCTATGAGCAGGGCCGCTCCGAAGAGGTCATGGGCCAGGCGATCCACGAACTCGGCTGGTCGCGCGACAGCTATGTCGTCTCGTCCAAGGTCTTCTGGGGGGGCGCGAAACCCACCCAGCGCGGGCTTTCCGCCAAGCATGTGACCGACGCCGCCCATGCCGCGCTTCGCCGCCTGCGGGTCGATTACCTGGACCTTTACTTCTGCCACCGCCCCGATGTGGACACCCCCATCG
>CAMFIX010000168.1 GCA_945952425.1 uncultured Pseudorhodobacter sp.
ATTTCTCGGTCTCGGCCAGGCGGAACTGGGTCTTGCCCTGCAAGGCCACCCATTCGCCCAAAGTGTTGCGGATGTCGCGCTTGGGATAGGCGGTGGCCAGGTAAGTGCTGTGCGCGGCGGAATATTCCACCATGCCCAGCAGCGCCGCCCAGTCCGGCCGCCCCTCCACCGCAAAGCCCTCGAAAGCCGGAGCGCCCACCGCCGCCATGATCTCCCGCGCGCGGTCGCTGCGGAAGTTGAGGCAGAAGAAACCGTCGCCGTCCCGTGCGCCCGCATAGCCGCCGATGACCGAGGGCTGGATGAACTCATCCGTCTCGCCCTTGTCATACGACCCCGTCACCGCCGAAAGCGCGGTCGGAAAAGCCAGCCCCTCGCCGCGGATCATCGCGGCATAAGCCCGCTCCACCCGCTCCCAACGGTTGTCGCGGTCCATCGCCCAATAGCGCCCGATCACCGTGGCGATCCGGGCCCCCACCGGCAAGGCGATCTGCAGCGCCTCGACGAAATCCGCCGCCGAAGAGGGCGCCACATCGCGCCCGTCGGTGATCGCATGCAAGGCGACCGGCACGCCATGGGCGACGATGGCGCGGCAGGCCGCCAGCACATGGGCGATATGGCCATGCACACCGCCGTCCGAGACCACCCCCATCAGATGCGCCACCCCGCCCGAGACCTTCAGCTTGGCCACGAAAGCCAAAAGCTCCTCGTTCTGCGCGAAAGAGCCATCCTCGATGGCCAGGTCGATGGCGCCGAGGTCCATCGCCACCACCCGCCCCGCCCCGATATTGGTATGGCCGACCTCGGAGTTCCCCATCTGCCCGGTCGGCAGGCCCACATCCGGGCCAAAGGTCGTCAGCGTGGCATGCGGACACTCGGCCCAGATGCGGTTGAAATTCGGCACCTGCGCCTGGGCGGGCGCGGAATATTCCGGAAACGAGCCGATCCCCCAGCCATCCAGGATGCAAAGCACAACGGGTTTCGGGGCGGCCATGGCGGTTCTCCTGCAAATCTGCCCCGGTTCTACCGCCGCAAACCCGCCCCGTCCACCACGCGAAAGGCCCAAAACCCGCGCCCCTTGCGCCTTTCAACTTGTCCAAATACTCCACGGGAGGGTCCGGGAGGGTGTGAAACCCTCCCGGGGCATCCACCCTCACGCCCGATGATAAGGCGTCCCCGCCAAGATCCCCGCCGCCCGGTAAAGCTGCTCCGCCAGCATCACCCGCACCAGCATATGCGGCCAGACCATGGCGCCGAAGCTGACCGAGGCTTCGGCCCGCGCCCGCAGACCCGGGTCGATCCCATCCGCCCCGCCGATGACGAAAGCCACCTCGCGCCCCGCATCGCGAAACCCCGCCAGCAGCCGGGCAAAGTCCGGCGAACTCATCACCCGCCCGCGCTCGTCCAAGGTCACCAGCGCCGCCCCCGAGGGCAGGGCCCGCGCGATCAGCTCGCCCTCCGCCGCCATGCCGAGGTTCTTGCGGTCCTCGACCTCCACGACCGAGACCGGGCCAAGCCCCAGGGCCCGCCCGGTCCGTTCGAACCGTTGCAGATAATCGTCCACCATCGCCTTTTCCGGCCCCGCCCGCAGGCGACCGACGGCAAGAAGGGTGACCCTCACACCCCGCCGCGATGGGCCGACGAGGGCAGCCACATCTTTTCCAGCTGGTAGAAGTCGCGGACCTCGGGGCGGAAGACATGGACGATCACATCGCCCGTGTCGATCAGCACCCAGTCGCCGGTCTCCTTGCCTTCCATCTTAACCGAATAGCGGAAGCGCTCCTTCATCCGGTCGGCCAGCTTTTCGGCGATCGAGGCCACCTGCCGCGAGGACCGGCCCGAGCAGATCACCATGTAATCCGCCACGTCCGAGCGGCCGCGCAGGTCGATCTGCACGATCTCTTCGGCCTTGTCGTCATCCAGGCTTTCCAGCACCAGGGCCAGCACGTCGGCGGCAGAATAATCGGGCTCGGCCGGGCGCGGCGCGCGGGCGCCGGTCGGCAGGCCGGTCTTGGGATCGACGGTAGACAGGGCAGGGCCCTCCTCAGGTGGTCTTCGGACAAGAAAGCCGAAAGGATATGGAATCGCAAGACCGCGCGCATAGCGCCAAAGCCGCCGCGCCGCAAGCCGCCGCCCCAAGGAATCCTTGAACCCCCGGCGATTCCGCGCTATCTGCCCCGCATGACCCGCGTCTTCGACATATCGGACCACGCAAGGCTCCCCTGGCGCTTTACCCAGCGGCTGCACTCGATTCTCGCCCGGGGCTAAGCCTCGGCGCGGTGCGATCCCACGCACCCTTCGACTTCCAAAGCCAATCCATCCAAGGAGAGAGCCATGGCTCCCCGCACGCTTTACGACAAGATCTGGGACGACCACGTCGCCCACCAGGCCGAAGACGGCACCTGCCTGCTCTATATCGACCGCCACCTGGTGCATGAAGTCACCAGCCCGCAGGCCTTTGAAGGCCTGCGCATGTCCGGCCGCAAGGTCCGCGCGCCCGAGAAGACCATCGCGGTGCCCGACCACAACGTGCCCACCACCCCGGGCCGCGACAAGCACATCGACAACGAGGAATCCCGCATCCAGGTCGAGGCCTTGGACAAGAACGCCAAGGATTTCGCGATCAACTACTACCCGGTCTCCGACATCCGCCAGGGCATCGTCCATATCGTCGGGCCCGAACAGGGCTGGACCCTGCCGGGCATGACCGTGGTCTGTGGGGACAGCCATACGGCCACCCATGGCGCCTTCGGCGCGCTGGCCCATGGCATCGGCACCTCGGAAGTGGAACACGTTCTGGCGACGCAAACGCTGATCCAGAAGAAGTCCAAGAACATGAAGGTGGAAATCACCGGCTCGCTGCGGCCGGGCGTGACCGCCAAGGACATCACCCTTTCCGTCATCGGCGCCACCGGCACCGCGGGCGGCACCGGCTATGTCATCGAATACTGCGGCCAGGCGATCCGCGAGCTGTCCATGGAAGGCCGCATGACGGTCTGCAACATGGCCATCGAAGGCGGCGCCCGCGCGGGCCTCATCGCGCCGGACGAGAAGACCTTCGCCTATGTGATGGGCCGCCCGCATGCGCCGAAAGGCGCGAAGTGGGAGGCTGCGCTGGCCTATTGGAAGACGCTCTTCACCGATGAAGGCGCGCATTTCGACAAGGTCGTCACCATCCGCGGCGAGGACATCGCCCCCGTCGTCACTTGGGGCACCTCGCCCGAGGACGTGCTGCCGATCACCGGCCGCGTGCCCGCGCCCGAGGATTTCACCGGCGGCAAGGTCGAAGCCGCCCGCCGCTCGCTGGATTACATGGGCCTGGTGCCGGGTCAAAAGCTGTCGGACATCGCCATCGACACGGTCTTCATCGGGTCGTGCACCAATGGCCGGATCGAAGACCTGCGCGCCGCGGCCGAGATCCTGAAGGGCAAGAAGATCAAGGTCAAACGGGCCATGGTCGTCCCCGGCTCGGGGTTGGTCCGGGCGCAGGCCGAAGAAGAGGGCCTCGCGCAGATCTTCATCGACGCGGGTTTCGAATGGCGCCTCGCGGGCTGCTCCATGTGCCTCGCCATGAACCCCGACCAGCTGGCCCCGGGCGAGCGTTGCGCCGCGACCAGCAACCGCAACTTCGAAGGCCGCCAGGGCCGCGGCGGTCGCACGCACCTGCTGAGCCCGCAAATGGCGGCCGCGGCGGCGATCACCGGGCATCTGACGGATGTGCGCGACATGATGGGCGTGGAGGCCTGATGCGTCTGGCCGGGATCGACGGTTGCAAGTCGGGATGGGTCGCAGTCGTGGCCGAGGCGGGAATCCCCGCCTCGGCCCGGCTTGCCCATGTCACAGACCTTGCTACCTTCCTGGCCGAGACCGATTTCGTCGTCATCGACATGCCCGTGGGCTTCGTCCCTGGGCCAGCCTCCCGCGATGTCGAACCTGCCATGCGCGCGGTGCTGAAAGGCAAGACCTCCTCCGTCTTCCCGACGCCCTGCCGCATGGCCCTATCCGAACCAACCTTTCCCGACGCCAGCTTCGTCAACGAACAAGCCCTCGGCAAACGCCTGCCCAAACAGACCTTTATGCTTTTCCCCAAGATGCGCGAAGTCGATGCCCTGGTCCGCAACCTCGGCCAGGCGCGGCTGCGCGAGGGCCATCCCGAGGTGTCTTTCGCCCGGATGGCCGGAGCGCCTGTTCTCTCGCGTAAGCGCGAGACTCAGGGGCAGGAGGACCGGGTCGGTCTTCTGGAAAAGCGCGGCCTGCCGGCACGCGCGCTTCTGGGCGCGCTGGTCCGGGGCCGGATGGCGGCGGATGACGTGCTGGATGCGGCGGCGCTGTGGTGGTCGGCCGACAGGTTCGCCCGGGGCGCCCATGAAACCTTCCCTCCGGTCCCTTCGCGGGATGCGGTGGGCCTTGAAATGTCAGTCATCGCCTGAGCGCGAAAGGACACACAATGGACAAGTTCACCAAACTCACCGGCATCGCGGCGCCCATGCCGCTCGTCAACATCGACACCGACATGATCATCCCCAAGCAGTTCCTCAAGACCATCAAGCGGTCTGGCCTGGGCAAGAACCTGTTCGACGAGATGCGCTATACGCTGGACGGGCAGGAGATCCCCGAGTTCGTCCTGAACCAGCCGGCCTATCGCAAGGCCGAGATCATCGTGGCGGGCGACAACTTCGGCTGCGGCTCCTCGCGCGAGCACGCCCCCTGGGCGCTCCTGGACTTCGGCATCCGCTGCGTGATCTCGACCTCCTTCGCCGACATCTTCTTCAACAACTGCTTCAAGAACGGCATCCTGCCCATCGTGATGCCGCAAGAGGTGGTCGATGTGCTGATGGAAGACGCCAAGAAGGGCGCCAATGCGCGCCAGACCGTCGACCTGGAGGCGCAGACCGTGACCACCTCGGACGGCCGCGTCTTCCCGTTCAACGTCGATCCCTTCCGCAAGCACTGCCTGCTGAACGGGCTGGACGACATCGGCCTGACGTTGGAGAAAGCCGCTTCGATCGACGCCTACGAGGCCAAGGCCGCCAGCGCCTTCCCCTGGGCCTGACCCACCGCCCAAAAATTTTCGCCGAAAATTTTTGGCGCTTTCAGACAGGGCCGTCCCCCAGCGGGGCGGCCCTTGCCATATCTGGTGGCCCGCGCCACCTGGCCCCATAGAGCGCCGTCCCAAAGCCCAAAATTTGATTCAATCCTGCAACACCCCGGGCCCGAAAGCGCCATTCGGGTTCGGTTTACTCAACAGACTGTTGCGAGCTTTCAGGAAAGAAGGCAGAAATTGGGCAAGATTGAGGCAATCTCCCAGCAAATCTGGGGCAGGCTAGGAACAAGGGACCGGCAAAGCACCGGACCCGTCTGGGCAAAAGGGGCAGGCGCTTTGGTTTCGCGTCTTACGGGGGCTGCGGTGCGGTCGCTACTGGTGATGCTGGCCATCGCCACGCCGACCGTCCTTCTGGGCGATATCAGTGCCGACAGCCGCCAGGCCGTCGCGCTCGTTGCCCTGTGCGCGGGCGTGCTGACCTTCATCGAATACAATGCCGTCTTCCCCAGCCTCGTGGAGTTCCGCGACGCGCCACCGTTCAACCGGCTGCGTTTCGGCATGCTGTTCCTGACGCTGTTCTGCCTTGCGGCCATCGAGCGCGGGCGGATGCACCCCTCGACCCTGACCGAGCTGATCCATGCCATCGGGGCCCTGATCGGCATGTCGATGGACTTCCCCTTCTCGCCCGTGCGGCTGGCGACCTTGATGATGGCCTCGGACGGCACGCCCGCGCAGGTCGGCGCGGTGCGCACGGCGGCGGGGATGGCTTACCTCATCTCTTTGTTCTCGCTGGCAATTTTCGTCATCATCGTCAAGCTGGGCGGCTGGCCGCGGCCGGGGCGGCCCTTCAACGTCTGGGTGAACCTGCCGACGTTCGACCCGACCTCGGGCGGCGATGTGGTGGCGCGGCTGACCCGCGACGCAAGGGTCAACATCGGGTTCGGCTTCCTTTTGCCCTTCCTGACCCCCGCCGTCGTCTTCATCGCCTCGGCCGGGTTCCAGCCCCTGGACGCCACGCGGCCGCAAACCCTGATCTGGACGGTGACGCTATGGGCTTTCCTGCCAGCCAGCCTCTTCATGCGCGGCATCGCCATGGGCCGCGTGGCCGACATGATCCGCGAGCGGCGCGAGATGGCGGGGCAGGCCGCCCAAGGCGTGGCCGGTGCGGCGCAGCCTTTGCCGCCGGTCTCCTCGCCGGCCTGATCCTGCTGGCCTCGCCCGCGCTGGCCGAGGTGAAGCTTGCGACCTGGGACAGCGGCATGTCGCAGCGCGGCCCGGGGCTCTTGCTGCACCACCTGACCCGCAAGGACGATCCCGAGATCGAGGCGGCCCTGACCGTCATCGCGGGGCTGGATGCCGATGTGCTCCTCCTGACCGACATCGACTATGACCTGGACGGCGAGGCCCTGGCCGCGCTGAACGCCCGCCTGCCGCAGCCCTATCCCCATGTGCTGGCGCTGAAGCCCAACGCGGGGATACCTTCGGGCCTCGATCTCGATCATGACGGGGCGCTGAACGGGCCGGGGGATGGCTTGGCCTGGGGGCTTTACCCCGGGCAATCCGGCATGGCGCTTTTGTCGCGCTATCCCCTTGGCAGCCCGCGCGATTTCACCGGCATGTTGTGGAAAGACCTGCCCGGCGCCAACCTGCCCCCCGATATGACGCCCGAAGAGGCCGCGATCGAGCCGCTGTCGACCTCGGGCCATTACGTGGTGCCGGTTGATCTCGGCCCGGTCACGCTGCAGCTTCTGGCC
>CAMFIX010000169.1 GCA_945952425.1 uncultured Pseudorhodobacter sp.
GGTCAAGCCCGAGCATGACGAGCCCTCGCCCGTCACACCTTCGTCACCTCGCCGGCACAAGGCACTGACCCCATGACCACGATGATTCAGGTCGAGAACGTCGCCAAGACCTTCACCCTGCACAACCAGGGCGGCACAAGGCTGTCGGTCATGGCGGGGGCCGCCTTGCACGTCGGCCCCGGAGAATGCGTGGCGCTGACCGGGGCCTCGGGCGCGGGCAAGTCGACGCTGATGCGGATGATCTGGGGGAATTACCTGGCCGAGGCGGGCTCGATCCGCATTGCGGGGGTGGAGGTCGTGGGCGCCGACCCCCGCGCGATCCTGGCCTTGCGGCGGGGCACCTTGGGCCATGTCAGCCAGTTCCTGCGCGTGGTGCCGCGGGTGCCGACCGTGGATGTGGTGGCCGAACCGCTTTTGTCGCTGGGCCTGCCGACTGAGACGGCGCGCGCCACGGCCCAAGCCCTGCTCCGCCGACTGAACATTCCGTCGCGGCTCTGGTCCCTGTCGCCCACCACTTTCTCGGGCGGCGAGCAGCAGCGGGTCAACATCGCGCGGGGGTTCATCCATCCCTGGCCGGTTCTGCTTTTGGACGAGCCGACGGCGAGCCTCGATGCCGGCAATCGCGAAGTGGTCCTGCAGCTGATCGAAGAGGCCAAGGCGCGCGGGGCGGCGATCCTGGGGATTTTCCACGACGAGGCGGCGCGGGCGCGGGTGTGCGACCGGGTGGTCGATGTGACGGGCTTCACGCCTGCGCGTGTCGCATGATCTTTGCAGTGGTCGGGCCTTCGGGGGCGGGGAAGGACACGCTTTTGGCCGGGGCGGTGCAGGCCGACCCAAGGTTGCATTGGGCGCGCCGCGTGGTGACGCGGACCTCCCAGGCGGGGCATGAGCCCTTCGACGGCGTGGACGAGGCGGCCTTTGCGCGCCGTCTGGCGGCGGGGGAATTCGCGCTGCACTGGCAGGCGCATAACCTGTCCTATGCCATCCCCCATGCCGAACTGGCGCCGAGCCGCGCGGGGCGGCCGGTGATCTTCAACGGCTCGCGCCAGGCGATCGGGGCGGCCTTGGCGGCTTTGCCGGGCTTGCGGGTGATCCGCATCTGCGCGCCCTCGCGGGTTCTGGCCGAGCGGCTGGCGGCGCGGGGGCGGGAGAGCCGCGAAGAGATCGAGGCCCGGCTGGTGCGCGCAGCCTATGACCTGCCCGAGGGGCTGGACGTGGTCGATGTGGTGAACGATGCGACGCCCGCAGAGGGCATCGCCCGGCTGCTCGCGGCGCTTCAGCCCGCCAGGGTGTGACGCGCGATCAGGTGAAAGCGGCCCTCCGCCTCGCCGAAGAGGCAAAGGTCGGAGATCGTGAAAGGGGCGGGCAGCGGGCCGAAATGGGCGGCGGCGCGGGGTTCGATGTCGGCGAGGGTTTCGGGCGGGAAGGAGCCCGAAAGGGTCAGGTGAAAGCGGAACTCCTCCATCACATGCGGATAGCCCCAGAGGTCGAGAAGCGCGCGCTTGCGGGGCGAAAGGCTCTCGGGGCGGCGGCGGGCGATTTCGGCCGCGGTCAGGGGGGCGCGGGCGGGGTCGAGGCTCTGCACCACCTCGGCCGCCAAAGCCTGCAGGGCGGCGGTGTCACCCGTGGGGATCATGGCGAGGAAGCCTCCCAGCCGGGCGATGCGCAAGCCCTCCAGCGTCACCGGCGCAAGTCGGGTGCACAGCGCAGCGAAGGCGGTCTCCAGCCGGGCCTCGTCCCAGCCCTCGGCCAGACGGAAGGGCGCCTTCACCGTGCCGTGGAAGCCGTATTTCCGCGGCTCGGCCGTCCAATCCGCGGGAATGTCGGAGGCGACCTCGCGGCCCGCCAGGTTGTCCCACCCCAGCCACGCCGCAGCCCGCGCCGCAAAAGCCCCCTGCCCCGCCCAGTAGATCGCATAGCGCCGATACATCAGACCCTCCGTTTGCCGTCTTCTGTCATGCTCTTGTGACAGTCGAATGTCATGCCCAAGACAAACCCGAACCCCGGAACGACCGATGACCGAGACCGTCCTTGCCAATGCCCGCATCCTGTTGCCCGATGGGCTGACCCACGGCAACCTCTTGATCCGCGAAGGCGTGATCGTCGATGTCTCGACCGGGGGCGCCCCGCGCGGGGCCGAGGATGTCGCGCGCGACCTGATCCTGCCGGGGCTCGTGGAGCTGCACACCGACAACCTGGAGCGCCATATCGAGCCGCGGCCCAAGGTCGACTGGCCGCATCGCGCCGCGATCCTGGCCCATGACGGAGAGCTCGCGGCCTGCGGCATCACCACGGTTTTCGACGCTTTGCGGCTGGGGACGGATGACGATCCGCTGGGGACCAAGGGCGAATATGCCCGCGCCGTCGCCGATGACATCCTGGACCTGCGCACCGAAGGCGCGCTGCGCATCGACCATCGGCTGCATCTGCGGGCCGAGGTCTGCTCGGCCCAGCTGGTGCCCGAGCTGGATCGGTTCGGGCCGGGCGACGGGGTCGGCATCGTCAGCCTGATGGACCATACGCCGGGGCAAAGGCAGTTCCGCGACCTCGACAAGCTGCGGGCCTATGTGGTGGGCAAGAGGGGGCTGTCGGAAGAGGCCTTCCAGGCGCAGATCGCGACGCAGCAAGAGCTTGGCGCGCGCGTGCGCGACGGGCACGAGGCGGCGGTGGTTGCGGCCTGTCGGCGCTACGGCGCGGTGCTGGCCAGCCATGACGACACGACCGCCGAGCAGGTGATGGCGAGCCATGCCCATGGCGCCCGGCTGGCGGAGTTCCCGACGACGGTCGAGGCGGCCAGCGCCTGCCGCGCCCATGGCATCGCGGTGATGATGGGGGCGCCGAACCTGGTGCGCGGCGGCTCTCACTCCGGCAATGTCGCGGCCAAGGATCTGGCCGAGGCGGATCTCTTGGACATCGTCAGCTCCGACTACGTTCCGGCCGCGTTGTTGATGGCGGGGCTGATGCTGGGCGACCTTTGGGACGACCTCGCCCGCGGCATCGCCACGGTCAGCGCCAACCCGGCCGAGGCGGCGGGCCTGCGCGACCGCGGGCGGATCGCTCCGGGGATGCGCGCCGACCTGATCCGCGTGCGGCGCATCGCGGGCGGGGCGCGGGTCGCCGGCACCTGGGTCGAGGGCCGGCGCGTCGCCTGATCAGGCCAGCAGGAAGTCGCTGGCCGTGAGGCCTTGCGGCAGGTTGGTCAGGTGCAGCGCCAGGACCGGATCGTAGAACGCATCCGAGCCGTCGCGGTCGAACCACAGATCGCCCGTCGACTTGTCATAGATCACCCGGTCGGTGGCGGCCTCGGCCAGGCCCGTGGCGTTCATGCGGAACTCCAAGGCGTCCAGCCAATGCAGCGCGTAATTGCCGGTGTGCAGGATGATCGTATCGACGCCATCCTTGAAGTCGGTGAGCGTGTCGGCCAGGGCAGCGTCGGCGACCACCGTGCTGAAGAGGTCGCGCCCGCTGCCGCCGGTCATCAGCACGGCGCTGTTGTTGCCGGTCAGCGTGTCGTCCCCTGCCCCGCCGATCAGCGTGTCGGCGCCGCCGTGCCCGTCCAAGACGTCGTTGCCCGCGCCGCCGGTCATCACTTGGGCGAACTCATTGCCCACCAGCGTCAGCGAGACGCCCTTGGCCTTGATCGCCTCGATCTCGACCCCCGCGGCCAGGGTATAGTTGGCCGAGGTCAGGATCGTGTCATAGCCGCTGGCGAGGTCTTCATAAATGACCGCGCGGCTGTCAGCGATGATGAACGTGTCATTGCCCGCGCCGCCAAACATCACATCGGTGCCCAGCCCCCCGATCAGCGTGTCATCGCCGTCCAGCCCGTTCAGCGTATCGCCCCCGCCGCCGCCCCGCAGGACGTTGTTGCCGAAGCTGCCGAGGATGGTCTGGGCGAATTCGTTGCCGGTCAGGTTCACATCGGTGGTCGCGCCGGGCGTGTCATAGCCCAGGAACTCGACCTCGGCCCCGCGGCGCAGCACGAAATCGCCGGTGGCAAAGACCTGGTCATAACCCTGGCCCACGGCCTCGAAGACCTTGTCGCCGGTGGTGACCCAGAAGCTGTCGTTGCCGTCGCCGCCGTCCATCCGGTCGGCCCCTGCCCCGCCGATCAGCGTGTCGCTGCCATCGCCGCCGAGCAGCGTATCGGCATGGTCGGCCCCGACCAGCCAGTCGTTGCCCGCCTTGCCGTCAAGCCGCGCCCCCGACCCCGAGCCCAGGACGATCAGCACATTGTCCAGCTGGTTGCCCGCAAGCGTCACGCCGCCGGTGCTGTCCACCGTCACATTCTCGACGCCGAGGATCGTGTGGGTCTCGGCCCCGCCGACCCCCGCCCCGGTGTATTTGCCGGTGTTGAGCGCCACCGACAGGTTGTCCGTCGCGGTGAAACTGGCCGTGTCGTTGCCCGCCCCGCCATAGACCTCGTCCCAACCATGCGCCTGGTTCAGGATGACCAGGTCGTCGCCCTGCCCGCCATAGACCGTGTCCCAGCCCCAGCCGCCGACCAAGGTGTCGTTGCCCTCGGCGCCCTGCAGCAGGTCGTTGCCGCCCGAGGTGATGCCGGCATTGTCCATATCCTCGCCCCGCAGCCAGTTGCCCAGCTCGTTGCCGGTGATCCTGTCGTTGCCGGTGCCGCCGATGGCATTCTCGACCTCGGTGCCATAGGCGATGCCCATGTTCAGCACGCCCCCCAGCACATCGGACGAGGCGCCCTGATGCAGGTCGATGCGCTGGTCGCCCGCAAAGCCCGACATATCGACCGTGTCGATCCCGCCGTTGTCGAAAATGGTGAAGGCCACGTAATTCTGATGCGACGGGTCGTTCAGCAAGACCGCGGCATCCAGCGCCGCATTGCCGGTGTTGGAGTGATAGCCATAGGTCGTGTCGCCGGTGCGCGTCGTGGTCGACAGGCCGTACAGCGTGCCGATGGCGTAGATGTCGGCAATCATCGGCGTCAGCACGTAACGGAAGCTGGCGTTGATATAGCTGTTATAGCTGGCATAGCTGAACTCGTCGTTCAGCGACTGCATGTAGGACATGATCGACAGGTGCTGGCTGTCGTTCAGGTAATAATTGTCGGTGCCGAATTCCGCCCAGCCGTTGTAATTGCCCGCATGGCCGAGGCCGAGCGCATGGCCGAGCTCGTGGACATAGGTCTCGAAGGAATAGCTGTTCATGCCGGTGCCGAACGTCGCCAGCCAGCTCGTCGTCACCATGACGTCGGAGGAGATGATCTCGGTGTTGCCCGGCGCGAGGTTGGTGCTGCAATAGGCGGTGGCAGAGGCGTCGCTGTCGTCGAAATCGACCATCGCCGCGCCGCCGGTCGCCGCGGCGATGGTGACGCCGAGGATATCGGCCCACATCTGCAACGCCTGCACCGCCAAAGCCGCCCCCGCTGTCGTCAGCTTGCCGATGTCATAGGTCAGCGTGCCCGAAGAGAGGTCGAAGGCCTGCGCCGGTTGCTCGGCAGACTTGCCGGTGAAATAGGTGTTGAAATGGTTGGTCAGCTCCCAGGCGATATCGGGCACGGTCAGGACCAGCCCATCCACGTTGTTCGGTGCGACGGTCAGCAGGAAATCGCCGGTATAGGCCGGGTCGTAGCCGGAAATCTCCAGGTAATAGGTGCCATCGACCGAGGCGGAAAACGTACCGACCGAGCTCAGCCCCATCTGCGTATTGCCGTCGTCCATCTGCGACACCTGGTTGCCGTCGGCGTCATAGATCGTCAGCAACGTGTCCGACAGCGGCGTGAAGCCCACGCCCATCACGCGGAAGTCCAGGGCCTGCCCGGCCGTCAGGTGGATGGCATACATGTCGCGGTCGCCGACCGTGTCGATGCGGCCGTAGATCGAGGTTCCGACCACCATCGTGCCGGCGGTTTCCATCGTGTCTCCGATGTCGGAGGTCGGCAATTGCGCGGCAATCGTGGGGACGGTCGGCATTCGTGGCTCTCCTGGAGGCGGGGGGAGTCGCGCACAACCTGCGCGCGAAATTGGTATTGGCCCGGTCTGAAAAAAGTTAACTAATTGTTATCTTGCCATTTTCAGCCTGTGCTGTCCACCGCGGGGTGCAGCTGCTTTCATCTTTGGTTAACCAAGCAGAGGTCGAGCCATCAGGCAGGGTCAGAGTTCGGGCGTGCGCGGCGGGGGGATGCGGCGGCGGCCGGTGGCCTCGAAGGCCAGCGCCAGCGCCAAGAGCCGCGTGTCGTCATGGCCGCGACCGGCGAAGGTCAAGCCCGCGGGCATGGCGGTGTCGGCCATCATCCCCATCGGCACGGTGACCGTCGGCACGCCCAGGTGCCGGATCGCGAGGTTGCCATTGGCGACCCAGACCCCGTTGGCCCAGGCCCGCGCGGCCGAAACCGGGTTCACATCGGCATCCGCCCGGCCGACATCGGCCAGGGCGGGAAAGATCACCGCATCCAGCCCGAGCCGGTCCATCCAGTCTTCCAGGTCCAGCCGCCGCGTCGCCTCCAGCCCGCGCAGACCCTCGGCCAGAAGCGGGATGTCGCGGAAGTCGGCGTAATCCTCGGCATGGGCGGGATAAACGGACAGCTCGTCGCCGAAACCGTCGTAGCGGTCGGGCAAGGCACCCTCCGGCGCGGGAAAGATCGCGGCGCCATCGACATGGGCCAGGCC
>CAMFIX010000170.1 GCA_945952425.1 uncultured Pseudorhodobacter sp.
GTTCTGCACTATTCGCTGGCCGATCCGCTGGCCTGATCCAACCAACTACAGGAGACGAGCATGGCACGTGCGCAAGGCGCGCGGGCGCAGATGGCGCTTGCGTTCGAGACGGTCTACGGCACCCCACCGGTGTCCGGCTATACTCAGATGCCCTTCATCACCTCGTCGCTGGCGGCAGAGCAGCCGCTCCTTGCCTCCGAGCTGCTGGGCTATGGCAGGGATCCCCGCCCGCCGCTCTTGGACGCGATCACCACAGATGGCGATGTCGAGGTGCCGATCGATGCGGTGGGCTTCGGCTTCTGGCTAAAAGCCGCCTTCGGCGCCCCGACGACGGCGGGGACGGTTGCGGCGACCGGCGCAATCACCTTCTCCGCTCAACCTGCGGTCAACGCCACCCTGACGATCAACGGCACCGCTTTCACCTTCGTGGCCTCGGGCGCGACGGGCAACCAGGTGAACATCGGCGCCAACCTCGCCGCCACGATGACCGCGCTTGCCGTCGCACTGAATGCCAGCGTCGTGCCGGGCGTGGCGCTCGCGACCTACACCGGAACGGCCACGGCGCTGACCATGGTCTATGACGTGCTCGGCAGCGCCGGGAACAGCTTCACGCTGGCCGCCTCGACCACGCCCGCCTCCAACGGCACTGTCTCGGGCGCCACGCTGACTGGCGGTCTGAATGCCCACACCTTCATGTCGGGTAGTTGGACCCTGCCCAGCATGTCGATCGAAGTCGCCATGCCGGAGGTACCGCGCTTTGCCATGTATTCGGGCTGTGTGCTGGATGCGCTGTCCTGGTCCATGGAACGATCCGGCCTTCTCGGCGCCAAGGCGACGCTGGTGGCGCAGGGTGAGGCCATCGCCGGGGCCACTGCGGCCGGGACGCCCGCCGCCATCGCTCTGAAGCGGTTCGGCCACTTCAACGGGTCGATCAAGCGCGACGGGGTAGCGCTCGGGAACATCGTCTCGGCCGATCTTACCTATGCCAACAACCTCGACCGCATCGAGACTATCCGGTCCGACGCCAGGATCGACGGCGCCGACCCCACAATCGCGGCGCTGACCGGCAAGATCGAGGTGCGCTTTGCCGACACCACGCTTCTGACCCAAGCCATCAACGGAACCTCGACTGCGCTGGAGTTCTCCTATGTCCTGCCCTCGGGAGAGAGCCTGACGCTCACCGCCCATGCCGTCTATCTCCCTCGCCCCCGCATCGAGATCAAAGGCCCGAAGGGGGTCCAGGCCAGTTTCGACTGGCAGGCCGCCCTGGCAACCAGCCCTGCCCGCATGTGCACCGTCATCCTCGTCAACAACATCGGAGCCTATTGATGATCCGCCTTGATCTCTCCCCGGAACCGAACTGGCTCGACCTCGGACATGGCGTGCGCCTGAAACTCCTGCCCCTGACCACCGCGCTGATGGTCGCCACCCGCGCCGATCCTGCCGTCGAGGATCTGGACCCCGAGGCCAGCAACGATGCCCGGGCCGCGCTCTTCGCCGGGGCGTTGGCCCGTCGCGCCGTCGTGGATTGGGAGGGCGTCGGCGATGCCGATGGCAATGCCCTGCCCGTCACCCCCGAGGGCATCGACGCGCTCCTGGCGCTCTGGCCCATCTTCGAGGCGTTCAACCTCGCCTATGTCAGCCGGGGCATGCTGCTGGATGCGGAAAAAAACGCCTCCGCGCCCTCGCCGACTGGCACTTCGGTGGGGGCGAAGCCTATTGCGCGGCGTGCGACCCCAGCGGGGCGGGCAGGTTGGCCTGCGAAGACTGCCCAACCCGCCTGAGCCAACCCCTTACCCATGACGGCTGGCAGGTCTGGGATCTGGTTGGCCGTCTTGGGGGCCAGATACGGGTGGCGGGCAAGGCCGTAATCGGCTGGGACATGGGCGCGGCAATGGCGCTCGCCAATGCGCTGGGCGTGAACCCGATGGTGGCGGCGGAGCTGCTACCGGAACTCGAGGCGGTGATGGTCCGCCGCATCAACGAAAAGATTGGAGCCGAGGATGGCTGAGAAGCGCGTGTCTGTCCGCCTTGCAGCGGTCGGCGGCAAGCAGGTGCGTGCCGAATTGGAAGGCGTGGGCGATGCTGGGGCGCGGGGCTTCGGCCGCATGTCCCGTGAAGCCGAACTGGCCAATGCACGGCTTTCAGCATTCGCCACGAGGGTGAAGATCGCCGCCGGTGTAGCCGTCGCGGCGGCGGTGGCCGCAGGCGTCGCCATGGTGAAGTCAGGCCTCGAGACCATCGACACCCAAGCCAACCTTGCACAGTCGCTCGGCACAACGACCCGCAGCATTCAGGTCCTGGCCTTCGCGGGCGATCTGGCGGGCGTGTCGATGGAGGAGATCGCCGCTGCCTCGAAGAAGCTGACCCTGAAGTTGTCGGATGCGGCAGGTGGGACGGGAACTGCCGTCGAGGCCTTGCAGCGCCTGCACCTGACAGCAAGAGACCTGCAGGCACTGCCGCTCGATGAACGCGTTGCGGCCATCCAGGACGCGATGGCAAAGTTCGTGGCCCCAGCCGAACGCGCGGCCGTGGCCTCGGCGCTCTTTGGCGACAAGGCTGCACTCGCCTTCAGCCGGATCGACTCTGCCACCCTGCGCCAGGCCTCGCAGGACATCACGGACTTCGGCGTGGCGGTGTCGGATGCCGATGCCGACCAGATCCGGACAGCAGGCGACGCCATCGACCGGCTGGGCCTGGTCTGGCTCGGCCTGACCAACCAGCTGACTGTCGCGGTGGCGCCCGCGCTGGAGACGGTGGCCAATGCGCTGGCCGATGCCACAAGGAAAGGGGGGATCTTTCAGACCAGCATCGCCTTCCTCGGCGCGCATATTGGCGAGATCGCGAGCATCGCCGGAGCCTTCGCCACTTTCTTCGCCGGGCGCTTCCTCGTGGCCTTGGGCGCTGCTGCATTGGGCGTGCGGGGCTTCGCACTCTCGCTCTCAATCCTGAAGGGCGCCTTGATCCGCACCGGCATCGGCGCGCTGATCGTCGGTGCGGGCGAGCTCGTCTACCAGTTCTCCAAATTGGCCGAGGGCGCTGGCGGCTTTGGCGCTGCGCTGGGCCTTCTCTCCGATCTCGCGAGTGAAGTCTGGGACCGGATAGGCCTTGGGGTCGATGCGGTGGTCGCAAGCCTGTCGTCCAGCTGGAATGGGATCACCGCCACGGTCGCCGGTGCCATGCAAGGCGCGCTGGTCTCGGTCGTGGGCTTCGGCAACTCGGCCACGGGCGTGTTCCAGGGCGCTTTTGATGCCGTGAAGGCGATCTGGGCGGCTCTGCCCTCTGCCATCGGGGACTTCGCTTTCCAGGCCGCGAACGGGCTGATCTCGGGCGTCGAGGCGATGCTGAACGGCGTCGTCACGCGGATCAACAATTTCATCTCCGGACTGAACGCGGCGCTGGACCTGCTGCCCGATTGGGCAACCGGCGAAGGTGGGATCCAGATCGGCACGCTCGATCCGGTGACGCTGGGCCGGGTCGACAATCCCTTCGCTGGGGCGGCCACAGCCGCCGGGACTGCGGCGGCGGATGCCTTCACCGCAGCGATGGGCAAGACCTATCTGGAAACCCCAGACTTGGGGCTGGGCACCATGGCCAGCGACGCGCGGGATCGCGCGGCGGCCTATGACGAGGCTTCAGGCATGCTGGCAGATGCGGCCATCCGGCCACTGGCGAGTTGGCAGGCGCTCCAGGATGCGATGAGCAAGGCGGGGACCGATGGGACGGCGGCCTTGAACGCAGCGACCACTGCCACCGACGGGACGACGGATGCACTTGATGCCGCCGGTCGCGCGGCCGGAGGCGCTGGGGATGCGACCAAGGCGGCGGCTGATGCGGCAGCTACGGGTTGGAAAGCTGTCACGGCCGCCCTCTCCGATTATGCCAGCAAGGCCAGGGACATCGGGGCCGATGTCGGTCAGTTGCTGGTCGGCGCGTTTCAATCGGCGGAGGATGCCGTGGGCCAGTTCGTCAAGACCGGCAAGCTGAACTTCGGCGACCTGGTGGGCTCGATCCTGGCTGACCTCGCCAAACTGGCTGTCAGGAAGTCGGTGCTCGGCCCCATCGCCGATATGCTGTCCGGTGCGCTAGGCGGCATGGGTGGGATCTTCGCCCCCGTCCTGCACGCGGGCGGGATGGTCGGCGACACGGCCTCCGGAAGGATGATCCCGGCTTTCGCCTTCGCCGGGGCGCCACGCATGCACTCAGGCGGCTGGGCCGGTCTTAGACCCGACGAAGTGCCTGCCATCCTGCAAAAGGGCGAGCGGGTCCTGTCGCGCCGTGAGGTTGCAGGTCAGGGGCGCGCGCAATCGAATGGTGGCGGCCAAAACATAGCCATCACCATCAATGCCCGCGACGCGGAAAGCTTCCGACAGTCCCGGGTTCAGGTGGCAAGCGATATCGCCCGGGCTGTTGCCTTCGGGCGGAGGGGATACTGATGGCGTTCGACGAGGTGCGGTTCCCCGACAACATCAGCCGGGGCGCAAAGGGCGGGCCGCAACGGCGCACCCGGATTGTGACCCTGGCCTCTGGCGATGAGGAGCGTAACGCCGTCTGGGCCAATTCGCGCAGGGCCTATGACGCGGCCTATGGCGTCCGGCGAGCCGACGATCTGGCTTCTGTCATTGCTTTCTTCGAGGCTCGGAACGGGCGCCTTCGCGGGTTCCGCTGGAAGGATTGGGCGGATTACAAGTCGTGCCTGCCCTCAGGCGTGATTGCCGCGACCGACCAAGTGATCGGAACCGGCAACGGGGCGACGGCGACGTTCCAGCTGGTCAAGTCCTATGCCTCGGGCACCCAGACCTGGAAGAGAAGCATCCTGAAGCCAGTCGCTGGGAAGGTCCTGATTGCGGCCAATGCCATACCGCTGTCCTCGGGCTGGACCGTGGACACGACGACCGGGATCGTGACCTTCGCCGCGCCCCCAGCCGCGGGCGTCGCCATCACGGCTGGCTTCGAGTTCGACGTGCCCGTCCGTTTCGATACCGACGAACTGCCCATCACCCTCGATATCGAGCGCATGGGCTCGATTACCTCCATCCCACTTATCGAGATCCGCCGATGAAGATCCTGCCCCCCGGCCTGCAAGCCCACCTCGACTCCGGCACCACCACCCTCGCGTGGTGCTGGAAAGTGACCCGAACCGACGGCACCGTCTTTGGCTTCACCGACCACGATCTTCCCCTAGCCTTTGCCGGGACCAGCTTTGAACCAGAAAGTGGCTTCGTGCCCTCGGAAATCCGGTCGGGGCAGGATTTCGGGGTCGATGCCCAAGACGTCCAGGGGGCGATCTCGTCCGACGCCATCACCGAGACCGATATCCTCGACGGGCGCTGGGACAATGCCGAAGTCGAGGTCTGGCGGGTCAATTGGGCGGCGAGCGACCAGCGCGTCCTCATGCGGCGCGGCAATATCGGCGACATCCGGCGCGGGCGGACCTCTTTCGTCGCCGAAGTCCGGTCACTGGCACATTGGCTGAACCAGACGGTTGGGCGGACCTTCCAGTTCTATTGCGACGCCGATCTGGGCGATCCGCGCTGCGGCGTGAACCTTGCCATCCCGACCCGGGCGGCCGCCGGATCGGTCGGCGCGGTGATCGGGGATCGCGGGTTTTCCGCCGCTCTTTCGGGCTATGCCGACGATTTCTTCGCGCTGGGCGTCGTGTCCTGGACGACCGGGGCGAATGCCGGGAGGAAGGCAGAAGTGGCCGGTTTCGCAAACGGCGCAGTGACGCTGTTCGAGGCGCCTGTTCGGCCGATCACCATCGGCGACGGATTTCTGATCACCGCCGGTTGCGACAAACAGTTCGAGACCTGCCGGACGAAGTTCGCCAATGGCCTGAACTTCCGGGGCTTTCCCCACATGCCCGGCGATGAAGCCGTGATGCGCTACCCCAACCGCGGCGATGCCAACACCGGCGCTGCCCTCTCCTGACGGACCTGTCTCATGATCCCCAACCTTGTCTCGGCCGATCCCTCGGCCGTCCTTGCCATTGCCCGCGCTTGGATCGGCACACCCTACCTCCACCAATCCTCGGCCCAGGGCGTCGGCGCGGATTGCCTCGGCCTCGCACGCGGAGTCTGGCGCGGATTGCACGGCGGCGAACCTTGGCAGGTTCCGCCCTATACCCGGGACTGGGGCGAAGCCGGTGCGCGCGAAGTCCTGGCGGATGCCGCCCGTGCAGCCCTGATAGAGATCCCGGTCCAAGCCGCCGGACCCGGTGCGCTGATCCTCTTCCGCATGGTTGCGGGCTCCCCGGCCAAGCACTGCGGCGTGCTGGGCGAAAGCCTGATCCGGCCGAGTTTCATCCATGCCTATGACCGGACCGGGGTCATCGAAGAACCGCTGACCGAGGCCTGGATGCGGCGCGCGGCCTTCGCCTTTCTCTTTCCGGCAGCAAGCACCGAAGGGGTAATTTGATGGCCTCCATCGTTCTTGCGGCGACGGGTGCCTCGATCGGCGCCGGGTTCGGCGGCACGATCCTCGGGCTTTCCGGCGCGGCGCTGGGCCAGGCGGCAGGGTCGATCCTCGGCACGATCATCGATGCAAAGATCGTGGCCTCCTTTGCCCCGAACCAGGTCTCAGAAGGGGCGCGGCTGGAGAGCCTGCGGGTGACGTCATC
>CAMFIX010000171.1 GCA_945952425.1 uncultured Pseudorhodobacter sp.
CCTTTGAAAACGCCATGGCTTTGGACATTGCCATGGGCGGGTCCACCAACACCGTGCTGCATATCCTCGCCGCCGCGCATGAAGGCGGCGTCGATTTCGGGATGGAGGACATCGACCGCCTGTCGCGCAAGGTGCCCTGCCTTTGCAAGGTCGCGCCCGCCAAGCAGGATGTGCATATGGAAGACGTCCACCGCGCCGGCGGGATCATGGCGATCCTCGGCCAGCTGGACAATGCGGGCCTTCTGAACCGCGAGGTGCCGACCGTCCATTCCCGCTCTATCGGCGCGGGGATCGACCAATGGGACGTCAGCCGCACCAACCAGGATTCGGTGCGCGAGTTCTTCATGGCGGCGCCGGGCGGCGTGCGTTCGGCCACGGCCTTCACCGCCTCGGGGCGGTTCGCGGCGCTGGACCTGGACCGCGAAAAGGGCGTGATCCGCTCTGCCAGCCATCCGTTCAGCAAGGACGGCGGGTTGGCGGTCTTGTCGGGCAACGTGGCTTTGGACGGCTGCATCGTGAAGACGGCGGGGGTGGACGAGTCGATCCTGGTCTTCTCGGGCCCGGCCAAGGTCTTCGAATCCCAGAACGCGGCGGTCGAGGCGATCTTGTCCAACAAGATCGTGGCGGGCGATGTGGTGGTGATCCGCTACGAAGGGCCGAAGGGCGGGCCGGGCATGCAGGAGATGCTGTATCCGACCTCTTACCTGAAGTCGAAGGGGCTGGGGAAAGCCTGCGCTCTGCTGACCGACGGGCGGTTCTCGGGCGGGACGTCGGGTCTGTCGATCGGGCATGTCAGCCCCGAGGCCGCGGCGGGCGGGACCATCGGCCTGGTGCGGGACGGCGATTTCATCGACATCGACATCCCGGCGCGCAAGATCAGCCTGCGGGTGTCCGAGGGCGAGCTGGCGACGCGCCGGGCGGCGCAGGATGCGGCGGGTTGGAAGCCGGTGAAGCCGCGGGCGCGCAAGGTCAGCCAGGCGCTGAAAGCCTATGCGATGTTCGCATCATCGGCAGATCGCGGCGCGGTGCGGGTGCTGCCGGACGAGGTTTGAGGGAAAGCGGGGGTTCATGCCACTTGTTTCTCGAACCAGTGGCGAAACAAATGGCACACCCCCGCACCCCCGCCTCAGGGGTTTTCACTACCCCTGAGAACCCCGTGGGATATTTCTGAAAAGATGAAATCAGGCGGCTTTGGGCGAAAGCTCCAGGCCGCCTTCGCGTTCCAGGAAAGCCACCACGGCCTCGATGCCCACCCCATGGCGCACGCGGGCCATGACATAGGGCTTTTGGCCGCGGGCGCGCTTGGTGTCCTCTTCCAGCAACACCGGATCGACGCCGACATGCGGGGCGAGGTCGGTCTTGTTCACCACCAGGAGGTCGGATTTCGTCACCCCCGGCCCCTTCTTGCGCGGAATGTCCTGACCGGCGGCGGTGTCGATGACATAGATGCTTAGGTCGGCCAGCTCGGGAGAGAAAGTGGCCGACAAATTGTCCCCGCCGCTTTCGATCAGGATCAGGTCGAGGTCGGGAAAGTTCCGGCGCAGGTCGGCCACGGCGGCAAGGTTGATCGAGGCATCCTCGCGGATCGCCGTATGCGGGCAGCCGCCGGTCTCCACCCCCCGGATGCGCTCCACCGGCAGAACCTGGGCGCGCATCAGGTATTCGGCATCCTCGCGCGTGTAGATGTCATTCGTGATGACGGCCATCGAGCAGCGATGCGCCAGGGCCCGGCACAGCGCCTCGGTCAGCGAGGTCTTTCCGGCGCCGACCGGGCCGCCGATGCCCACCTTTAAGGGTCCATTCATGAGCGGAAGATCCTTGGTTGCAGGGTTTCATGCGCCATGGCGGCGAGGTCACTGGCGAAATGGGCCGAGGTCGGCGCGAAGGGGCCGCGCGCGATCCGGGCGATCAGCGGGGCGAGGCGGGCCATGCGCCTTTGCCCCTCGGTCGCCGAAAGCGGCAGAAAGCGCACCGCGGCCGAGATCAGCTGGGCGGCCAGCGCCTGCAGGTAAAGCGCGGCGACCTCGGGCGTCGGCAGCGGCAGGGCGGCGGTCGCAGCACCCAAGGCGACAGGATAGGGCAGGTCCGGCACCGCAAGGCCAAGCGCCCGGGCGCAGGCGGCAAAGGCCGCGCCCTGGTCGCGAAGCTCTTCGGCGCGCTGGCGGCCGGGGGCATAGGCCAGGGCGAGATCGGCCAGCGCCCCAAGGTCGCCCCCCGCCCGCGCCTCGGCCATCAGCCACAGGTCGATCCGGGCCGAGCCGTAAAGGATCACGCCCTCCACCCAATCCTGCAGGCTTCCGGCATCATGGACCTGGCCTGCGACCATCGCGACCTCCAGCCCCTGGGAATAGGCGTAACTCCCGACCGGAAAGGCCGGAGAGAGCAGCTGGGCCAGCAGCAGCCTTGCCTCGGCAGCCTGGTCCGGTTCCGGCGTCATTTGACCGCGAAGGGGAAAAGCGGCGCGCCCTGGCCTGCCGCCTGGAAGCCAAGGCCGTGGCTGTGATCCTCGGGCCCATGCGCATGACCCATCGTCCGGCCATGGCCATAGGCGCCGCCCTCGGGGGCGAAGGGCTCCAGCGCGCGGGAGAGCGTCGCGCCGAGGCCCTGCAGCATCGCCTCGATCACATGGTCCTGGCGGATCAACAGGCGGTCGGCCTCGACTTGGCACGGCGTATGCCGGTTGCCGATATGCCAGGCGAGCCGCGCGAGCGCGCCCGTCACCACCACCACCGGCTCTTCGGCGGCGATCACCTCGATCAGGCGGCCGTCGTCCAGCTGAAAGCAATCGCCGTGGTTCAACGAGACCGTCTCGGCCAGGTTCACCAGGAAGCCTTGGCCATGCACCGTCTCCAGCCGCTTGCGGCGCAGGAAGCGGTCGTCATAGGTCAGCGTCACCAGGTCATGGGCGATGCGACCGGCAAGATCGGGCTGGCGGATCACGCTGCGGGCGGTGGTCAGGAGCGACATCGGGGCCTCAGAACAGGAAATAGCGCTGCGCCAAGGGCAGCTCCTTGGCGGGCTGGCAGGTCAGAAGCTCGCCATCGGCGCGGACTTCATAGGTCTCGGGGTCGACCTCGATCAGCGGCCGGGCGTTGTTGTGGATCATCGAGCCCTTGCCGATCCGCCGCGTGCCCTCCACCGGCAGGGTGGATTTCGCAAGCCCCAGGCTCGCGCCAAGCCCGTCGGCCTGCGCCGCCTGGCTGACGAAAAGCACCGCATTCCGCTCGACCGCCCGGGCCATGGCGCCGAACATCGGGCGCGAGTAGGTCGGCTGCGGGGTGGGGATCGAGGCGTTGGTGTCGCCCATCTGCGCGCAGGCGATCATGCCGCCGATCAGCACCATCTCGGGCTTGGCGCCGAAGAAGGCCGGGAACCACAGCACCAGGTCGGCGCGTTTGCCGACCTCGATGCTGCCGATATGCCGGCTCATGCCTTGGGCAATCGCCGGGTTGATCGTGTATTTCGCGATGTATCGCTTGGCGCGGACATTGTCGTTGTCGCCGGTTTCCTCGGCCAGACGCCCGCGCTGGACCTTCATCTTGTGGGCGGTCTGCCAGGTGCGGGTGATGACTTCGCCCACGCGCCCCATGGCCTGACTGTCGGAGGACATGATGGAAAACGCGCCCATGTCGTGCAGGATATCCTCGGCCGCAATCGTCTCGCGCCGGATGCGGCTTTCGGCGAAGGCCACGTCCTCGGGGATCGACTGGTCCAGGTGGTGGCAGACCATCAGCATGTCGAGGTGCTCCTCGATCGTGTTGACGGTATAGGGCATGGTCGGGTTGGTCGAACTGGGGATGACGTTCTCCGAGCTCACCACCTTCATGATATCCGGCGCATGGCCGCCGCCCGCGCCTTCGGTGTGGAAGGCATGGATCGTGCGGCCCTTGATCGCGGCGAGGGTGTTTTCCACGAAGCCCGACTCGTTCAGCGTGTCGGTGTGGATCATCACCTGAACGTCCATGTCGTCGGCCACCGAAAGGCAGCAGTCGATGGCGGCGGGGGTCGTACCCCAATCCTCGTGCAGCTTCATGGCGCAGGCCCCCGCGCGCACCATCTCGACCAAAGCCTCGGGGCGCGAGGCATTGCCCTTGGCCGAGAGCCCGAAGTTCATCGGCAATCCGTCCAGCGCCTGCAGCATCCGGCCCAGATGCCAGGGTCCGGGCGTGCAGGTGGTGGCCAAAGTCCCATGCGCGGGCCCGGTGCCGCCGCCCAGCATCGTCGTGATGCCGGAGTGCAGGGCATCCTCCACCTGCCCCGGCGCGATGAAGTGGATATGGGCGTCAAAGCCGCCCGGCGTCAGGATTTTCCCCTCGCCCGCGATGATCTCGGTCGAGGGCCCGATGACCAGCGTGACGCCGCCTTGCGTATCCGGGTTCCCCGCCTTGCCGATCCCCGCGATGCGCCCGTCGCGCAGGCCGACATCGGCCTTGTAGATGCCGGAATGGTCCAGGATCAGCGCATTGGTGATGACCGTATCCATCGCTCCACCGGCCCGGGAGACCTGGGACTGCCCCATCCCGTCGCGGATCACCTTGCCGCCGCCGAACTTGACCTCTTCGCCGTAAGTGGTCAGGTCGCGCTCGACCTCGATGATGATCTCGGTATCGCCGAGCCGCACCCGGTCGCCGGTCGTCGGCCCATACATGGCCGCATAATCGGGGCGGGAGATTTTATAAGCCATTCAAAGCGCTCCCATCACATGGCCGTTGAAGCCCCAGACCTGCCGCAGCCCGCCATAGGGCACCAGCCGCACCTCGCGGCTCTGCCCCGGCTCGAAGCGCACCGCCGTGCCCGCCGGGATGTCCAGCCGCATGCCCCGCGCGGCTTGGCGGTCAAAGCTCAGCCCCGGGTTGGTCTCGGCGAAATGGTAGTGCGAGCCCACCTGCACCGGCCGGTCGCCGGTATTGGCCACAGTCAGGGTCACGACGGGCAGGCCGGCGTTCAGCTCGATCTCTCCGGCCGCGGCCAGGATTTCACCCGGTTTCATCTCAGGCCCCCAAGACCAGCGCCACGCCCGCCAGCGCGGTCAGCGCGCCCAGCGCCCGCGCCAGCTGCGGCCCCCGGCCCAGCATCAGCCCGGCCGCGTGCAACAGCCCCGAGGCCAGGACGAAGCCCGCCGCAAAGGGCAGAAAGTCGGCGGGCGACTCCGCGCCATGGGCCAGGCCATGCACCGCGCCGAACAGCGCGACCGCCCCCGCCGCCAGCCACAGCGGCGCACGCCAGGCCAGCGCCACCGCCACCCCCAGCACCATCAGCGAGCCGACGATCCCCTGCTCAACCCCCGGCAGCGCCGTGCCGAGCGCATGGCCCGCCGCCCCGCCCGCCGCCAGCGCCAGCACGAAACCGGCAGGCAAAAGCCAAAGCGCCCGCCCCCCCAGAACCGCGGCCCAAAGCCCGATGGCCAGCATCGCCAGCAGGTGATCGGCGCCGCTCAGGGGATGGGCGATGCCATACAGGAAGCCCGCGCCATGGCCCGGATGCGCCAGGGCGGCGGAGGGCAAGAACAGAAGGGGAAGAAGGATGCGCTTCATGGGAACCTCGGGCTTTGGAAGGGGCGGCTGGCCCCCGGAAACGGCGACAGGCAGGACCGGCCCCCAGTCGGCGGGGCGACGGTGCAGAGGAAGGGCGCCCTGCCAGTCGGCGGGGCTCCCGATAGTTCAGCGGATCGGGTGATGCACGGTGACAAGCTTGGTCCCATCGGGAAAGGTCGCCTCGACCTGGACGGAGTGGATCATCTCGGGCACGCCCTCCATACATTGCCCCGCCGTGATGACATGCGCCCCCGCCTGCATCAGGACCGCGACCCCACGCTCAGCCCCCCCCCCCTCCACCACGACATCGGTGACCACGGCAATCGCCTCGGGGTGGTTCAGCTTCACGCCGCGCGCCAGCCTGCCGCGCGCGACCATGGCCGCCACGCTGACCAGCAGCTTCTCGCGCTCTCGCGGGGTCAGGTTCATCAGGTTCCTCCGCTGGCCCAGACCCGGGGCAAGGCCCGGCCGGACAGTTTCATCATCGCGGCCGCCATCTGGCGCCGCAGGGCAAGCCCGCTTTCGGCGGCGATGCGCAGCACGGCCCGCCCGTCCCAGGCCGAGACCTCGATCCGCGCCCCCGCCACCGCCGGCACGCCGCCCACATCCTCGGCCCCGCGCGCGACCAGGGCCACCACGCCCAAGGCCCGCGCGCCCGCCAAAAGCCCCGGATGCGCCAAAGCCTCAGGAGACATGAAAAACCCCTCCGCCCAGATCGGCCGCCCGTCGCGGCGCACCATCCGCCGGTCGGTCAGGGCGGCCCGCGTCACCTCTTCGCCCATCGCGTGGCGGCCCAAAACCAGGCCCTCGCACAGCAGCACCTCGGCGTCGCCCGCCAGGTCGATCTCGGTCTCGCGCTCCACTTGGCTGTCCTGAAACAGGATCGTCTCCTGCGGCAGCCAGTCCAGACGCCCGCCCGGTGCCACCTGCGCCGAGATGCGAACCCCTGCCGCCCCATGCCGGCTGCGATAGGCGCGTTCCGCCGTCTGGGTCGTGGCGCAGACCCGGCCTGCGACCTGCAGCGCGTAATCCCTGTCTCTTATACACATCTGACGCTGCCGACGATATGCAGTGTGTA
>CAMFIX010000172.1 GCA_945952425.1 uncultured Pseudorhodobacter sp.
GACGGCTAATCGCGAGGACGCGATAATGTGAAGGTGTCCTGGGTTCATCATTGTTTTCCTTTGTTTCTGGGTGTCGGCGCAGCCTTTGCTGCGCATTATTTTGATTGCAAACCTCAGCGGCTTTCCAACCGTCTGAGGAGACAATCATGTTGAAGTCGCACGACGAGCTGATCGCCGATCTCTCGAAATCGCTCACTGAGCAGAACTACAATCCGGTGGTCGTGGCCAACCATCGGCTCTACGCCCGCGCGTTCCTGGACTATCTGGCCGAGCACAACATGCCGGTGGCGATAGTGACGCCATCGCAGGTCGAGCAGTATTTTTGCCATGCCGTTCAGTGCTTTCAGTTGCGCTATGGCCGGGAGCCTGGTTCGCGCTGGCACAGGCTACCGCACACGGCGATC
This sequence comes from uncultured Pseudorhodobacter sp., assembly GCA_945952425.1. Taxonomy (GTDB): domain Bacteria; phylum Pseudomonadota; class Alphaproteobacteria; order Rhodobacterales; family Rhodobacteraceae; genus Stagnihabitans. Next base: position 405 of record CAMFIX010000172.1, read on the forward strand.
TGCAGGTTGCTACGGCTCGCCCGAGGCGAATGGCCGCCTGCCGCCAAAATTGAGCCGGATTCGGGGCTCCGGCATGCGATCTGCCATGAGTACGAGACCTGGATGCGCGACGAACGCGGTCTGGCGGATGCGACGATCGACGCGCGCATGCGGGAGGCACGGCGCTTTCTGGACTGGTGCTTCGATTGCAGTAGCGCCGACGGCCTTCGGGTATTGGGCGTGCCGGACATCGATCTCTACATGGACATGCGCGCCCGTGGGCTGCGCCGAATATCGCTTGCGGGTTCTGCCGCGTGGCTCCGATCTCTGCTGCGCTATCTCCATCAGTCGAAGCGAATTCCGACCGACCTGAGCGCACAGGTCATCGGCCCCATGCTCTATGCCTACGAGAATGTGCCCACGACCTTGGATCGCAGCCAGATTGACATGGTTCTGGAGGCCACCAGCAAGGACCGTTCGCCAAGGGGATTGCGCGACCATGCGATTTTGCAGATGCTCGCCATCTACGGGCTGAGACAAGGCGAAATCTGCAATCTCCGGCTCGACGACATTGACTGGCGCGCGGATTCGCTGCGCATCCGTCATACCAAGACCAATGCCTGTTCCTGCATGCCGCTGCTGACGCCGGTCGGCGATGCGCTGCTCGATTATCTGCGCCTCGGGCGCCCACAGGTCGATTGCCGGGAAGTCTTCATCCGGTCGTGCGCACCTTATACCCGGATGAAGAACCTGTATGGCATGGTCGGCGGGCGCCTGGCGGCCGCGGGCGTCACCCCGGTCGGGAAACGGGGACCGCATGTCTTCCGCCACGCGCGGGCGGTTGAACTGCTGCGTGCATCAGTCCCGCAAAAGATCATCGGCGATGTGCTCGGGCATCGGTCGACCGAGTCCACGAATGCCTACCTCAAACTCGCCACCGAGGATCTTCGGGCCGTGGCGCTGGACGTGCCCGGATCGGCGGTGCTGTCATGAGCGCCTGGCACGAGCCCGATCGGACCGTTGTAGAGGATTTTCTGAAAGTGTCACAGTTCCGGCAGAGAAGCTGCGTCACCTATCGCACTATCCTTCGCAGCTTCGAAGACGTTGCCCGCCGGCACCCCACAGTTGACCGCCAGATGCTTGAGGCCTGGCTGGGTGAAATGACAACGCGCTGGAAATTACCAACGCTGTTGAACCAGGTTTGCATCGTTGACCGCTTCCTCGACCATCTGGTCGAGATGGAGTTGATCCCGAACAATCCCGTCGCCGATCTCCGCAGGCAGCACAACGTCAAACAGAACAAGCCGATTTGGCGGGCTCTTGCGTCCTCCAGTCCCGACGAGGCTCTCGCCGCGCTGCACCAGCCTGCGCCCTTTGGCAGCGTTCTGGGCGGCTTCATGCGCGACCATGTCGCGCTGATGCGAAACCGGGGATACCAGTACGAAGCGCAGGCTTACTGGTTGCTGCGGTTCGACCGGTTTCTGCAAGCGCATCCCGAATTGGCCGGAGAGCCGCTCGAGACGATGCTGAAGCATTGGGCGGCAACCAAGCCCACCCGTAATCACGCGGCGGAATGTCAGAAGCTGGGGCGCATCCTGACCAAGGCGCGACACCGCCTCGATCCGAACATCCAGCCGAAACGCTTCAATCCGCGACCGGAGCGGGAGGTGGCGCGGCTGCATCGACGCCCGCATATCTTCAGCTCGGCCGACATCCAGCATATGCTCGATGTCGCCCGCTGCTATCCGTCTCCGCATGCCCCGCTGCGGCCGCAGACTCTCTACACCATGATCCTTCTGGCCTATTGCGCCGGGCTGCGACGTAGTGAGCTTGCGTGGCTCGATCTGGGCGACGTCGACCTTCGATCCGGCACGATCACGGTGCGAGAAACGAAGTTCTACAAGACCAGGATCCTGCCGTTATCCGACAGCATCATGGTTGAACTGCGCGCCTATCTCGATGCGCGGCGGCGCGCTGGCGCGCCGCAGGACCCGCAGTCGGGGCTGTTCTGGCAGGACCACTTCAAGGGTCGTTACGCCCCGGTGGTGGTCACGACGATGATCACCAACGTCATGCGCCGCGCCGGGTTCAAACCGCCCTCCGGACGGAAGGGGCCACGAGTGCATGACCTGCGGCACTCGATGGTCGTGAACCGGATCCTTCAATGGTATCGATCCGGCGTCAATCCGCAGGACAAACTGCACTTCCTCTCGACCTATTTGGGCCACCGGGACATCAACTCCACGCTGGTCTACATCACCGTCACGCAGGACCTGCTGCAGGAAGCCAGTGAGCGGTTCCGCGTCGTCGGCGCCCCCTGCCTCAACGGGGAGGCGCTGTCATGAAAACAGGCAACCCGTTCCCCGCATTGTTGCTGGCGTTCTTCCAGGAGTGGTTGGCCGAGCAGCGCAGCGCCTCGATTCATACCATCAAATCCTATCGGGACACCTGGAGGCTGTTGCTCCGGTTCGTCGCAGAGCGAAAAGGTGGCGGTGTCGCACGGATCAGCCTGGCGGATATCTCCGCCGGCGAGGTGCGCGCGTTCCTCAGCCATGCGGAACATGGGCGCAAGGGCACGATCGGCACGCGCAACTGCCGGCTTGCCGCGATCCGCAGCTTCTTCAGCTTCGTAGCGGACAAAGACCCCGAATATGTCGCCCAATGCGCCGAGGTCCTCACGATCCCGCTCAAACGCAAACCTACCGCCGCACCCTGCTATCTTGAGCCAGGAGAGGTCGAGGCCATCCTCGCGCAGCCCGACCGTTCGACGGTCGAAGGATTGCGAGACCACGTGCTGCTGTCGCTTCTCTATAATAGTGGCGCGCGCATCCAGGAGGCACTCGATCTCTGCCCCGGGGCAATCCGGTTCGAAGCACCGTATTGCGTGCGTCTTTACGGAAAGGGTCGAAAGGAACGCATCTGCCCGCTCTGGCCGGAAACCATAGCGTTGCTGAAAAAGCTGTTGGAGCGGCAGCCGCGCGCGTCGGATGAACGCATCTTCGTCAATCGATACGGCGCACCACTGGGGGCGTCGGGCGTGCGATTCAAGCTGGCGGCCTACGTCGCGGCGGCGGCGAAAACGACGCCCACACTTCGTTCGAAGCATGTGACGCCGCACAGCTTCCGGCATGCGACGGCCGTCCACCTCGTCGCGGCGGGCGTCGACATCACCGTAATCCGCAGCTGGTTGGGGCATGTCAGCCTCGACACGACCAACCACTACGCCCAGGCCAATCTCGAAACCAAGCGAAAGGCGCTGGAGCAGGTGGGCGTTCCAGCAGCGGGAAATCAACCCGCACGCTGGAAACGTGACGCAAGCCTGCTCGCCTGGCTCGATACCCTCTGACCCCAACCGAAGGAAAAATAATGTGAAGGACGTGACCCTGAAAGCCCCGAATAATAGCGACGGTGTCGCGTTCCTTCGCATTATCGCGTCCTCGCGATTAGCCGTCTTATGCGCAGCTGCGCATAAGACGGCGAAGGCCCCCGCGTAAGCATCATAGATGCGGCGCTGCTCATCGGTCAGCTGATGCTCGACCAGCTCGTATTCGACACCGTCGTAGGAAAGCGACCGCGCGGTGTAGAGGCCGAGGGCACGCAGATCGCGAGCCAGAACTTCCATGGCCGCGACGCCCCCGGCCTCGATTGCCTCGACGAATTCGGCGCGCGTGGCGAAAGGGAAATCCTCCCCACCCCAGAGGCCGAGCCGCTGAGCATAGGCGAGGTTGTGGACCGTCGTGGCCCCGGTGGCCGAGACGTAGACTACTCGGGCGTCGGGTAGTGCGTGTTGCAGGCGCAGACCCGCCCTGCCCTGCTGTGATGCCTCGACATTGCCGCGCTCGCCCTTGCCGCCGCCCGCATTTTGCATTGCGTGGCTTTCATCGAAGATGATGACCCCGTCGAAATCGCGCCCCAGCCAGTCCACGATCTGGCGGACACGCGAGACTTTCTCGCCGCGGTCATCCGAACGCAGCGTCGCATAGGTGGTGAAGAGGATACCCTCGGACAGGCTGATCGGTTTGCCTTGGAAGAAGCGCGACAGCGGCGTGACCAGAAGCCGCTCCTGTCCGAGGGCCGACCAGTCGCGCTGCGCGTCCTCAATCAGCTTGTCGGATTTCGAAATCCAGACCGCTTTGCGCCGACCGCGCAGCCAGTTGTCGAGAATGATCCCGGCGGACTGGCGACCCTTGCCCGCGCCGGTGCCATCGCCCAGCATGAAGCCGCGGCGGAAGCGCACCGAGCCCGCCACTCCGTCAGCAGCAGCGTTGACGGTGTCGAAGGTCTCGTCCACGGTCCAGCTTCCGGCGAGATGGTCGGAATGGGCCTCTCCGGCATAGATCACCGTCTCCAACTGGGCGTCGGACAGCAGTTGGCAGATGTCAGCAGGCAGCAACGGCCGATAGGTCGGACGTGGCGGCGCGACAGAGGCCATGGCTGCTGATTGCACGAGCTTGGTCGGATGCGGTACGGCGTCAGGAATCCGGATCGATTGCAGGCCGTATTCTTCGTAGATCGCATCCGACAGGCGGGCAGCGTTGGGCGGCACCGCTTCGGTGGTCCCGTAGGCGAGTTCGACGGCGGCTGGCGAAGTGGTGGGTCTGCCGGGAGTTGGTGCTGCGTTTGCGCGAGCCAGATAGCCCCGAACGGACCGCGCCGCCACGGGCAGGGTCGGTGGTGGTGGCTTGGGCAATTCGATGGAAGGACGCGGCGGCACGCGGTTTGCAATCCACCCGAGCAGGGTCCCAACGTCGGGTGTCATACCTGGAGAGGCGGGGAAACGAGTGGGATCTTCGGCCGGGATCTTGTCGATCACCGTCAGCCGCGTCGGAAATGTCGTGCCATGCCGCGCATAGACTGAGCCATCGATCGCCGCCGAGAACACCACGCGTCCGCTTTCTTGAAGACGGACGAAAGCATCGCGCCAAGAAGGCATGTCGGGGCCGAACCCCGCGCCGGTGATCGTGACCAATCGCCCACCGGGAGCAAGGCGCGCCAGGGCCGAGGCAATGTGTCGGAAAGCGGCGTCCTGAACTTTGCCGGTGACATTCGCCATCGCAGAAAACGGCGGGTTCATCAGGACGACAGATGGGACGGCACCAGCATCAAGGTGGTCATGAATTTGCGCCGCATCGAAGCGGCCGACGGAAAGGGCCGGGAAGAGGGAAGCGAGGAGATCGGCTCGGGTGTCGGCCAACTCGTTGACGATCAGACTGCCGCCGGAGATTTCGGCGAGGATAGCCAAGAGCCCAGTGCCTGCTGAAGGCTCAAGCACCATATCGTCGGGGCCAATCGCGGCAGCGGTCAGCGCAGCGAAGCCGAGCGGAATCGGCGTGGAAAACTGCTGCAGCGCCTGGCTCTCCTCGGAGCGGCGCGTGTGGCTGGGCAGGAGGCCAGAAATCTTCGAAAGCGCTGCCAGCCGCGCCGCGGGCATATCTGCCTGGCGAAGGATCGCCCGACCGTACTTCTGCAGGAATAGGACGGTTGCAACCTCGCAAGCGTCATAGGCGGCCTTCCAGTCCCAGATGCCAGAGGCATCGGAAGCGCCGAAGGCGATTTCCATGGCCGCACGCATCGTCGCACTGTCGACGCGCTGCCCGCGTTCAAGCGACGGCAGCAGCAGAGCTGCCGCAGCCAGGATGGCAGACGCCGGGGCGAGCTGCGCTTGCGCCAGGGTCGCCGGGGAAAGATCGTTCATCGGGAATCCTCAAGAGAGCAGGAATGGGTCAGGCCCGATCAGCGCTCTCTCTTACCCGCCGGACCTGACTCGTCTCGGCACCCCTCTCCCTCTATGCACCAGGGATCGTCGCCCGGATGGGGGGAGATTGCCCCGGGCAGGCTCCAGTCCAAAGGACCAGAGCCCGGTCCCGGAGAAGAGCCGGGAGGTGCCATATGGCCACTTCCATCGCACGATCTGTCCCGCAGCATCTAAGTCACTGAATTAGTTCGGAGAGGCCTTGCACGACCCGGGACTGCCCCCCAAGTCTCTCGGAAAGCTCGAGGGCAGAAGAATGCAGACCGCACCATAGATCGTCGTCACACGGATCAGGGACAATGGGGGCCGGGAAATCGTTTCGGAACTTCCGTTTGGGAGTTGGGGTCTTAAGACCGCTATGGGCTTGGCCTACGATCTTGGTGAGCAAATTCGCTCGGCGGGCAAGGAGATAGTGTCCCACGGCGTGGTGTAGGAGCGCCGACCCTCGGAGAGGTCAGGGCTT
>CAMFIX010000173.1 GCA_945952425.1 uncultured Pseudorhodobacter sp.
GGGGATGCGCCCCCCGGATGAAGCTTTCGCTGCAGCAGGTGCATTCCAGCCCGTTGACCCAGATGACCGGGGTGCGCGGCTTGGTCTCCATCGCCTGGGCGATCTGGGGCACGAAGCTTGGCCCCAGGCCCAGCGCGGATGCGGTCAAGGAACAGTATTTCATGAAGCTGCGCCGGGTGATCCCCTGTTTGCGCATGACCTCGTAAAAGGTCTCGATCTCTGTCATGGGTGGCCTCCCCTTGGTGGTGTCCCATGGTGTGCCGAAAGGCCACCCTGCCGCCAACAGAAGCAAAGCGCGCGAATTTTCGCAGAAAATTCAGGCAGGTCATGGGGTTGAACGTCGATGCCGCACCCCGCCCCGGCAAGCAGCTGACCAAAAGCCCGGCGACCTGGTCAGCCCCTTTCCATCTGCGCCAGAGCCACCATGGCCTGCCCCAAAGCCAAGCCGCCATCGCCGCAAGGCGTCTCGCGATGCACCAACACCGGCACATCGCCCAGATGCCGGACCAGCGCCCGGTGCAGGACGGCGTTTTGCAGACAGCCCCCCGTCAGCGCGACGGCCTCGGCCCGCCCCTCGCGCACCAGCCGCCGCGCCAGGCCCGAGAAGGCTGCCGCCAGCCCCTCATGGAAGCGCGCGGCGATCATCTCGGGCGCCACGCGGCCCAGGTCGCGCGCGATCTGGCGGAACATCGGCGCGGGGTCCAGCCCGTCGAAAGCATAGCCCTCGACCTCGCCCACATCCCCGGCCAAGGCCTCCAGCCGCATGGCCGCCTCGCCCTCATAGCTCTGGGCGCCGATCCCCAGGCACCCCGCCACCGCATCGAAGAGCCGCCCGGCGGAGGAGCCCATCGGCGCATTCACCCCCTTCGCCGCCATGGCCCGCAAAGTCGCCACCGGCCCGCCGAACAGCCGCTCCGCCAAGGCGCTTTCCCCCGCCTGATCCAGCCGCATCAGCGCATTCCGCCAGGGCTCCCGCGCGGCCCGGTCGCCGCCGGGCAAGGGCGCCGGGGCGAGCCCCCCCACCCGCTCAAAGCCGCGATAGTCGCCCAAAAGCAGCTCGCCGCCCCAGATCGTCCCGTCCTGCCCCAGCCCCGTCCCGTCCAACACGATCCCGGCCACGCGGCCCCCCTGCCAGAGGTTCTCGGCCAGACAAGCGGCCAGATGCGCATGGTGGTGCTGGACGCGCACCACCGGCAGCCCCATCGCCTCGGCCGCCCGTGTCGAGGTGAAATCCGGGTGCAGATCGCAGGCGACGACCTGAGGACGAAGATCGAAAAGCGCGGTGTAATCGGCAATCGCCTTGTGGAACTCTGCCGCGTTCAGCACGCCATCGAGGTCGCCCAGGTGATGGCCCAGCAACGCCTGCCCGTTCTTGACCGCGCAGACCGCCCCCTTCATCTGGCCGCCCAGCGCCAGGGTCTGGCCCGGAAATGGCACGGGCAGCACCCCCGGCACCCTTCCCCGCCCCCGCCGCAGGACCATCCGGGGGCTCGCCCGCTCCACCCCGTCATCCAGCCGCCGGGCGATGTCGCGGTCATGGCAAAGGAAGCCATCGACGAACCCCGCCAGCTTCTCGCGCGCCTCGTCATTGCCGATCACCTGCGGCTCGCCCGAGAGATTGCCGGAGGTCATCACCAGCACCCCGCCGAACCCCGCCACCAGCAGGTGATGCAGCGGCGTCGCGGGCAGCATGACGCCCAAAGTCGCCATTCCCGGCGCCACGCCCTCGGGCAGAACCCGGCGCGAGGGCACCAGAACCACCGGCGCGGCCGGATCGGCCAGCAAGGCCTCGGCCCCGGTCAGATCCGCCACCTCGGCCAGCGCCGCAAGGCTCCCCATCAGCGCAAAGGGCTTGGCGGGCCGCCGCTTGCGCCCCCGCAACAGCGCCAAAGCCGCCGGATTGCCCGCATCGCAGGCCAAATGAAACCCGCCGAGCCCCTTGACCGCCACCACGCCGCCCGCCCGCAAGACCTCCACCGCCCGGGCGATCGGATCGCCGCCGCCGGGCTCGAACCAGAGGCGCGGGCCGCAGTCGGGGCAGGCGATGGGTTGGGCGTGAAAGCGCCGATCCGAGGGGTCGCGATACTCGGCCGCGCAAGCCGCACAGAGTCCGAACCCCGCCATCGTGGTCTGGCCGCGGTCGTAGGGCAGCCCTCGAAGGATGGAAAACCGCGGCCCGCAATGGGTGCAGTTGGTGAAGGCATAGCCCTTGCGCCGTCCGTCGCCCTGCACCTCGGCGAGGCAAGCCGGACAGGTCGCCGCATCCGGCACCACCCGCGTCTCGGCCCCACGCCCCCGGCTTTCGGCGATCTCGAACCCCTCGGGCGCGGCACCGTCGAGGGGCGCCACTTCCACCCCATCCACCCGCGCCAGCGCCGGCGCCCGCGCCGACAGCGCCGCGACAAAGCCCTCGACCTCTCCCCAGACCTCGATCCCCACGCCCTCGGGATCGTTCCAGACCCGGCCCGTCAGCCCGAACTCGCGCGCCAAAGCCCAGACGAAGGGCCGGAACCCCACCCCCTGCACCTGCCCCCTGACCCTGATGCGATGACCCGTCATGGCTTTCATACTTGCCCAAATATCCCGGGGGGGCCGGGGGGCGGGCCCCCCGGGGCCTCCGCCTAATGCACCGTGCAGACCATGCAGGGATCGAAGGACCGCACCACATGCTGCACCTCGACCCCGGCCCGGGCGCCGACCAGGGCCGCCTCCAGGGGCCCCGGCACCCCGCCCGCATCCCGGGGCGAGAAGTTCCAGGTCGTCGGCGCGATGATCTGGTAGTTCGCGATCCGCCCCTTCTCGATGCGCAACCAATGTCCCAGCGCCCCCCGCGCGGCCTCGACCAGCCCCGCACCCTGGCCCTGCGCGGGCATTTCGCCCCGCGCCATATAGGCCGCGCCCGGCACGATCCCCTCGACCAGCGCCTCCATGACAGGCTGGCTGCGGGCCAGCTCCAGAAGCCGCCCCGCCACGCGGCCCAAAACGCCCGACCCCGCCAAGGCCAGGCCCAAAGGGTGCCCGTCCACCACCATCCGCGCCAGCGCCCCCACCTCGACCGGGCGGCCCGAGAGCCTTGGCGCCTTGCACCAGGAATAGCCCTCGGCCATCGCGCCATCGGGCCGCGTCTCGCCGTCATAGGGATGGGCCGGGGCGCCCTCCATCCAGGCATGGCTGAGGTCTTCGGTGATGCGCGCGGGGTCCAGCGCCTCTGCCCCGCCCTCCCACAGCCCGGCCTTGAAGACCGGCCCCCCGGCGCGGGGATAGGCGCCAAAGCTCATATACCGCCCCGCCCCGCGCCCCAGGGCGCGCAGGTCCAGATCGGCGGCGATGCGCAAAAAGAGCCCGACATCGCCGCGCCCCCAGCCCATCAGCGCCTCGACCGTGGGCAGGGCCGCGAACTCCTCCAAAGGCCCGCCGAACAGCACGCCCTCCAGATAGCGGCGAAAGGCGCGGAGCGTGGCCTTCAGCCGCGCCTTTTCGCGCAGGCCCGGCGCGCGGGTCACGCCGCCGGGCTGGATCGCCAGCGTATGCGGCCATTTCCCGGCCAAAAGCCCCATGACATGCAAAAGCTCTGCCCGCGCGGCGATGGCCTGCCGCTGCGCGCTGCCCTCCATGGCGGTGAAACGCTCCACCGCCTGGGCGTGCCAGGGCCGGGCGACATAGTCGGGGCGGGCGAAGTCGGGCATGAAGAACAGGTGGAAATGCGTCAGGTGATCGGCCACGTTTTCCGCCGCATGGATCAGGGCCGCCATATCGGCGCCCTCGGGCGTGGGCTCCAGCCCCATGGCCGCGCCAAGCGCCCGGGCCGCCGCCACCGACTGGCTGATGCTGCAAATCCCGCAGATGCGCGGCATGATGACCAGGGCATCGCGGGGGTCGCGGCCCTGCAGCATCACCTCGAAGCCGCGGTAAAGCGGCGCATTGACCCGCGCCTCGGTGACCACCCCGCCCTCGACCTCCAGCGTGACCTCAAGGTCGCCCTCGACGCGGTTGAAGGGGCCGACGACCAGCTTCATTTCTTCCTCAAAGTCGGCGGCACCACCACCCGGTCGGCCCGCGCATTCTGGCCGATCCGGGCGGGCGTCGCGGCCTTGGACAGCGAGGCCAGCGCCATGAACCAGGCCTTGGGCATGTCGGTCGGCAGGCCCACCGGGATGCCCGCGATCTTGGGCGTCTCGACGAAGGCATGGGTCGGGTCTTCGAACCCCGGCGCGGTGCAAGAGATGCAGGGGTATCCGCCCCGCGTGCAGCTGCCCTCGCCGTTCCAGGGCCGGATGTTGCAATCGCCCACGGCCTGGGTGCCGATGCAGCCCAGGTTCTCCATCATGCAGCCGATCTCGGAGAGGGCGGTGGCCGAGGCCTTGTATTCATAGAACTCGTTCTTCGGACAGCCGTGATGGACCAGGTGATCGGCATAGAACCGGGGGCGGCCGAGGCCATCGACCTCCACCGCCTCGCCCGCGGCCAGCAGGGAAAGCGTCTCCGTCACCCAGCCCGGATGGGTCGGGCAGCCCGCGATATTCACCACCGGCTGCGGCACGACGCCCCCGGGCCGGGCGCCGTCATAGGCCAGCCCCACGGCATCGGTCGGGTTCCCCCCCGCCGCCGTCACCCCGCCATAGGCCGCGCAGGTGCCCACCGCCACCACATGGCGCGCCCGCGCCGCCAGACGCTGCACCCAGGCCATCATGGATTGCCCCGTCCCCGACAGCATCTGAAACCGCCCGGTGCCCCCGGGCCCCCGCGCCACCGCCCCCTCGACACAGAGGATGTCCAGGGGAATCCGCCCCTCCGCCGCATCCTCCAGGATCGCCCGCGCCTCCTCGCCGGTTTCGACCGAGAGCGCGGGGTGCCACAACACCTTGATCCCGGCATCCGCCAGCATCTCCAGCGCGCCGGGGCTTTCGGCGCAAAGGAGCGACATGGTGCAGCCGCCGCAGCCCGCGGCCTGAAGCCAGATCAGGTTCATGGTGTCTCCAGAGGCAGGGCCAGGCGGAAGACGGCGCCCTGCTGGCTATCCGCCAGCGTCAGGCTGCCACCATGTTCCTCGGCGATCTTGTGGCTGATGGACAGGCCGAGGCCCGTCCCCCGCCCCACCGGCTTGGTCGTGAAGAACGGATCGAAGATCGCGGCCCGCAAGGCCTCCGGCACCCCCGGCCCCTGATCCTCGACCGTCAGCACCGCCATCCCGCCCTCGGGCGCAAGGCCCATGCGGATCACGCCGGCCTCCATCGCATCCACCGCATTCTGCACCAGGTTCATCACCACCTGCTGCACATGGCCCGGCCGCCCCCGCACCATCAGCGGCGCCAGATCGGCCTGCAACTCGACCGGCCGCTTCATCCCCCGCAAGACCCAGGAGGCCGCGATCCGCGCCACCTCGGCCAGGTCGAAGGCCACGCTCTCCCCCGTCCCGTCCGACGAGAGCCGCCGCAGATCCTCGACGATGTCGCGCACCCGCTCGGCCCCGTCCTTGGCCCCCCGGATCGCCTCGCGCAGGTTCTGCACCTCGCGGTCCAGCTTCAGGCTGGCGCGCAGAGCGATCAACTCGTCGCGGCTGGCCCCCTCCTGCACCCGGGCGAAATAGGTCTCGAACTTGGTCGCATAGCGCTCCAGCGCATGGGCATTGGCATAGACAAAGCTGATCGGGTTGTTCAGCTCATGCGCGACGCCCGCCAGAAGGCGGCCCAGGCTCGCCAGCTTTTCGTTGCGCACCAGCTGCGCCTGCGCCTGCTTCAAGGCGTCATGGCTTTGCGACAGGTCGGCATAGGCCCGCCGCAGCGCGCCCAGAGGCCGCCCGGTCAGGACAAAGCCATCCACCCGGCCCATATCGTTCAGCCGGGGCGCGATGGACAGGTCCAAGGGCTCGCCCGAGGTCAGCCGCACCTCGACCGCATGGGTGCGGCGGCTGTCGCGCACCTTCTGCATCAGCGCCATCAAGAGGGCGCGGTCCTCCGGCGCAAAGGCCTCGGCCACCGCCCGCCCCCGCGCCTCCTGCCCCAGGCTGCGCGAGACCTCGGCCACCACGCCCTGCTTGTCCGCCACGATCAGGATGTCGCTGACCGAGCCCAGGATGGCCGTCAGGAAGGTCCGCATCTCCAGGAGTTCGGCATTCTGCCGCTCCAGCTGCTCCTGATAGCCGACGAGATCGGCATAGGTGCGGTCGACCGCCGACAGAACCTCGACCCAGGCGTCGTCGGTGAAAGGGGAGGGCGGGGGGAAGGGCTCGGCCATGGGGCGATGTTAGCGCCGGGGTGGGGCGGGGGCCAAGCGGATTTGCGGGGGGATCGGGCGATTCTGCCGGCGGATTGGAAGGGTGGCGACCAACCCATCCCAATAGTGGAAACCTGTCTTCCACCCATATTCCCCCACTGCCCGATTTTTCCCTTATCCCCCCGCCGCTTGGCGCATTCCTTGCCGAATCGCAAATCCCTCTGCCGCGGGCTGCAAATCCGGTTTCCACTGGGGCCAAGAACCGGAAGGCGCGCGACAGGAGGCCCCATGCAGACCCTTATCCTCGGCATCGGCAACCTGCTCCTGCCTCTTATACACATCTGACGCTGCCGACGATATGAAGTGTGTAGATATCGGTGGTC
>CAMFIX010000174.1 GCA_945952425.1 uncultured Pseudorhodobacter sp.
GTCCAGCACCTGCAAGAGGACGTTGAACACATCCGGATGCGCCTTCTCGACCTCGTCGAACAGCACGACCTGATAGGGCCGCCGCCGCACCGCCTCCGTCAGCACCCCGCCCTCGTCATAGCCGACATAGCCCGGAGGCGCGCCGATCAGGCGGCTGACCGCGTGCTTCTCCATGAACTCGCTCATGTCGATCCGCACCATCGCGCTGTCGTCGTCGAAGAGGTAAGCGGCCAAAGCCTTGGTCAGCTCGGTCTTGCCGACGCCGGTCGGGCCGAGGAACAGGAAGCTCCCCAAGGGTTTGCCCTCGTCGTTCAGCCCGGCCCGCGCGCGGCGCACGGCGTTCGAGACGGCGGTGACCGCCGCCTTCTGCCCCACGACCCGCCGGCCGATCTCTTCCTCCATCTTCAGAAGCTTTTCCTTCTCGCCCTCCAGCATCTTGGAGGTCGGGATGCCAGTCCAGCGTTCCACCACTTCGGCGATCTGCTCGGGCCGCACGGCCTCGGCGACCAAGCTTTGGCCCTGGTGGCTTTCGGCCTCGGTCAGCGCCTTTTCCAGCGCGGGGATGCGGCCGTATTGCAGCTCGCCCGCCTTGGCGAAGTTGCCCTCGCGCTTGGCGGCGTCAAGCTCCGCCCGGGCGCGGTCCAGCTGCTCTTTCAGGTCGCGCGCCTTCTCCAAGCTGTCGCGCTCGGCCTGCCAGGTCGCCGTCATCGCGGCGGATTGCTGTTGCAGGTCGGCGAGCTCCTTCTCCAGCTTCACCAGCCGGTCCTTGCTGGCCGCATCGTCTTCCTTCTTCAGCGCCTCGGCCTCGATCTGCAGCTGCAGGATCTGGCGGTCCAAAGCGTCCAGCTCTTCGGGCTTGCTGTCGACCTCCATGCGCAGACGCGAGGCCGCCTCGTCCACCAGGTCGATGGCCTTGTCGGGCAGGAAACGGTCGGTGATATAGCGGTGCGACAGCGTCGCCGCCGCGACCAAGGCCGCGTCCGCGATCTTCACCCCGTGGTGCAGCTCGTATTTCTCCTTGATGCCGCGGAGGATGCTGATGGTGTCCTCCACCGTCGGCTCGCTGACCATGACCGGCTGGAACCGCCGCGCCAAAGCCGCGTCCTTTTCGACATACTTGCGATATTCATCCAGCGTGGTCGCGCCGACGCAATGCAGCTCGCCCCGCGCCAGCGCCGGTTTGATGAGGTTCGCCGCATCCATCGCGCCATCCGACTTGCCCGCGCCGACCAGCACGTGCATCTCGTCGATGAAGAGGATGATCTCCCCCGCCGCCGCCTCGATCTCCTTCAGGATCGCCTTCAGCCGCTCTTCGAACTCGCCGCGGTATTTCGAGCCCGCGATCAGCGCGCCCATGTCCAGGGCCATCAGCTTCTTGTTGCGCAAGCTTTCCGGCACATCGCCATTGACGATGCGCAGAGCCAGACCCTCGGCAATCGCCGTCTTGCCGACGCCGGGTTCCCCGATCAGCACCGGGTTGTTCTTGGTCCGCCTGCTCAGCACCTGCATGGTCCGCCGGATCTCGTCATCGCGCCCGATGATCGGGTCGATCTTGCCCTGCTCCGCAGCCTCGGTCAGGTCGCGGGCGTATTTCTTCAAAGCGTCATAGCCTTCCTCGGCCGAGGCCGTGTCCGCCGTCCGCCCCTTGCGGATGTCGTTGATCGCCGCATTCAGCTTTTGCGCCGTCACCGCACCGGCATCCAGCGCCACCTTCGCCGCCGAGGTCACCAGGCAAAGCGCCATAAGCATCCGCTCGACGGGGACAAAGCTGTCGCCCGCCTTCTTGGCCACCTTCTCCGCCTCGTCCAGCACGCGCGACAGGCCCGGGTCCATGAAGGGCTGCGCATCGCCCGAGACCTTGGGCAGCTTGGCCAGGGCCGCATCCACCGCCTCGACCACGCGGGCAGGCTCGCCGCCCGACCGGCGGATCAGGTTGGAGGACAGGCCCTGTTCGTCATCCATCAGGGCTTTCAGCAGATGTTCGGGCGCCAGCCGCTGGTGGCTTTCCCGCATCGCAATCGTCTGCGCCGCTTGCAGAAAGCCGCGCGACCGTTCCGTGAATTTCTCCAAATTCATCGCTCACTCCTTTAAAGCACCGCGTGAAGCGCCCAATCTGGCACGCCTCTTCGGCCTCGCCCTCAATCTGGGATGGTGCCCCGCCCCCTGCAAGACCGCCAAAAGGTCGCAGCGCAGAAATTCCCGTGCTAAACCTCGGGCATGACTCTGAAATCCCGCCTTCATGCCCAGGCGATGGCCGAGGGCTTTTCCGCCATGGGCCTCTGCGCCCCCGATGCGATCCCCGAGGCTGCCGGGCGGCTGGCGGCCTTTGTCGCCCAAGGCCATCATGGCCAGATGGGCTGGATGGAGGAGCGCATGGCCTGGCGCGGCAACCCCGCCGCCCTTTGGCCTCAGGCGAAGACGGTCATCATGCTGGCCGAAGTCTATTCCGCCGACCGCAAGCCCACTCCCCCGGATCGCGGCGAGATTTCCATCTATGCCCAAGGCAAGGATTACCACGACCTGGTAAAGCGGCGGCTGAAGCGGCTGGGTGGGTGGCTGGTGCGCCAGGAACCTTGCGAGATCAAGGTCTTCGTCGATACGGCGCCGGTGATGGAAAAGCCTCTGGCCCAGGCGGCGGGCCTCGGCTGGCAGGGCAAGCACACCAACCTTCTGTCCCGAGACCTTGGCAACTGGTTCTTCCTCGGCGCGATCTTCACCACGCTTGACCTGCCCAAGGACGCGCCAGAGGTCTCCCATTGCGGCAGCTGCACCGCCTGCCTGGACGCCTGCCCGACCCAGGCCTTTCCCGCGCCTTACCAGCTGGACGCCCGCCGCTGCATCTCCTACCTGACGATCGAGCACAAAGGCCCGGTCGATCCCGCGCTGCGCGAAGGCCTCGGCAACCGCATCTATGGCTGCGACCTCTGCCTCGCCGCCTGCCCGTGGAACAAGTTCGCCGCCGAGGCGCGCGAGATCGGCTATGCCGCCCGCCACCACGCCCCCCCGCTGGCCGAGCTCGCCGCCCTGGACGACGCCGCCTTCCGCCAGCGTTTCGCAGGCTCGCCCATCAAGCGCATCGGCCGCGACCGCATGGTGCGCAACGTGCTTTATGCCATCGGAAATTCCGGCGACCCCTGCCTCGCGCCCGCGGCCCAGGCGCTGCGGACCGACCCCGATCCCGCCGTCGCCGAAGCCGCCGCCTGGGCGCTTACCCGGCTAGCCGATCCCGCAAGGCGCTGATCTGGTCGCGCAGCGCCGTCAGCTCCTCCACCGCCAGCCCGCAAGCATCGAAGATGCAGCGCCCGATGCCCGCCGTCTCGGCGCGCAAGGCCTGCCCGCGCGGGCTCAGCGTCACCCTGACCTGCCGCTCGTCCTTGTTATCGCGCGCGCGCGCGAGGAGCCCCTGCGCTTCCATCCGCTTCAAAAGCGGCGTCAAGGTGTTCGACTCCAGCCCCAAAGCGCGGCCCAGTTCGCCCACCGTGCGGTCGTCGGCCTCCCACAGGGCCATCAGCACCAGGAATTGCGGATAGGTCAGGCCAAAGGGCGCAAGCAAAGGCTGATAGACCCGCTGCATCGCGTGGTTCGCGGAATACAGCGCGAAACAGATCATGTCGGGAAGGGTCAGCTCGGCCATGTCTCAGAATAAATCGCGCGCGATCTAATCGCAAGGGTCTTGACCGAATCGACGGAAGGCCCTATTCAATCGCTCACGATACAATCGTATGCGATGGAGATTCACATGACGGTCGATCCGAAATACTGGACGGAAGCCACTGCCACGGGCGGCGGCCGCAACGGGTTGTCGAAACTGGCCAATGGCCAGCTGACGGTGACCTTCGCCACGCCGAAAGAGCTCGGCGGTTCGGGCCTGGGCCACAACCCCGAAGAGCTCTTCGCGCTCGGCTATGCCGCCTGCTACCTCGGCGCGATGCGCTTTGCCGCGCAGTCGGAAAAGCTTGGCACCGTGCCCGACGATGCGACGGTGACCGCCAAGGTCGGCATCGGCCCGCGGTCCGAAGGAGGCTTCGGCCTGGCCGTCACGCTGGAGGTCAAGATGCCAGGGCTCGACAAGGCCGTGGCCGAAAAGATCGCCGAGCGCGGCCATTTCATCTGCCCGTATTCGCATTTCTCGCGCGGCGGGGTCTCGGTCGCCACGGTCGTCGCCTGAGTGCGCCTTTGACGAGGGAAAAGGGAGCCAAGCGCCCCCTTTTTCTTTTGCCGGCGGGCTTGTAGCCTCCCAGGAAACAGGAGGGTTCCATGGGACGGCTGGCAGGCAAGGTGGCGATCATTTCCGGCGGGGCGACCGGGATCGGCGAGGCTTCGGTGCGGCTTTTCGTGGCCGAGGGCGCCGCGGTCGGCATCATCGACCGCAACGTTCAGGCCGGACAGGCCCTGGCGGCGGAATTGCAGTCGGCGGGGCACCGGGTGGTCTTTGCCGAGGCCGATGTCAGTCGGCGGGACCAGGTCGAGGCCGCCGTGCAGGCGGTGAAATCCGCGCTCGGGCCGGTCAACGTGCTCTTCAACCACGCCGGCACCATCGTCATCAAACCCTTCCTGGAGACGACCGAAGAGGACTGGGACCGGCTTTTTGCCATCAATGTCAAGTCGATGTACCTGGTGACCCATGCCGTCCTGCCGATGATGATCGCGGCCGGACAGGGGGCCATCGTCTGCACCGCCTCGATCTCCGGCTTTTACGCCACGCCGAACGAGGTGCTTTACGACGCGACCAAGGCGGCCTGCGCGATGTTCTCCAAGGCCATCGCGGTCGAGTTCCGCGAGCGCGGCATCCGCTGCAACGCGGTCTGCCCGGGTTTCATCCTGACCCCGCACGGGCGGCGCGAAGTGGCCGATCTCAGCGCGCTCGGCGTCGATGTCTCCGAGGCCGCGATGAAGGCGGCGCAGGGCCGCTTCGGCCTGCCGGAGGACATCGCGCGGGCGGCGCTGTACCTCGCCTCGGACGATGCGGAATTCGTCAACGGGACCGAGCTTTTCGTCGACAACGGCTTCTCGGCGGTCTGAGCCGTTAGGAGAATGTTTAACGCCTGCCCCTAGCTTGGACCTGTCCAAACTGGGGAACCGGGCATGCGTTTCGCGATTCTAGTGCTGAGCCTTTGTCTTTTCAGCCTGACATCGGCCTGGGCCGAGGTCGGCCCCGACGCGCTTGCCCCCTACAAACGCCCGCTGACCGTGCCCTTTCCGGCCGATGCCCCCTATGACCCGCGCATCGCGACGCTGGGCAAGATGCTTTACTTCGATCCCCGCGTCTCGGGCGGGCAGAATCTCAGCTGCGCCTCCTGCCACAACCCCTCCTTCGGATGGGAGGCGCCGGCCGCCCGCGCGCTCGGCTCTTCGAACACGCCGCTGGGACGGCACACGCCCACGATCCTCAACGTCGCCTGGATCGCGCCGCTGTTCTGGGACGGTCGCGCCGCCAACCTGGAGGCGCAGGCCCGCGGGCCGATCACCAACCCGGCCGAGATGAATGCCACGATGGACCAGGTGATCAAGCGCCTGTCCGGCGTGCCGCAATATGCCGAGGCTTTCGAAAAACTCTTTCCGAACGAGGGGATGACCGAGGGCACGATCCTGCGCTCCATCGCGACGTTCGAACGGACGGTGGTCTCGGGCTGGTCGCCCTTCGACCGCTGGGTCGATGGCGATGCCAATGCGGTCTCGTCCACGGCGAAACGCGGGTTCGAGCTCTTTACCGGCCCAGCGGGCTGTTCCAACTGCCACAGCGGCTGGAATTTCACCGACAACCAGTTCCACGACATCGGCCTGCCCGGCAGCGACCCGGGGCGCCTCGCGATCGACCCGACGAATCCGATGAACGGCCAGGCCTTCAAGACCCCGGGCCTGCGCAACATCAGCCTGCGCGCGCCCTATATGCACAACGGCACCTTGCGCGACCTGACCGCCGTGCTGAACCATTACGCCAACGGCGTCGTGCAGCGCCCGACATTGAGTCCGGCCATGGCCCAAATCTCGCTGTCCGAGGATGACATGAAGGCGATCATCGCCTTCCTCGACACGCTCACCGAAGAGACGAGCGACGTCTCCGCACCCACTTTGCCGGCGAACTGACATGCTCTCCATCCAGACCCGATTGCTGATCGTCATCCTTCTGCTGGGCCTGACTGCGGTCGCAGGCTGCCTCGGCATGGGCTATACCGCCTGGGCCATCTCGCTGGAGAAGGACAAGGTCCTGTCCGCCTCGCTGAATGCGCTGAACGCCGCCAATACGCTGACCCAAGGCTTGAACGAGGCGCGCAAGGTCGTCGACACGGTCGAGGGTATGACGGAACTCGTTGATATCGCTTCGGTTCGCAAGGATTTCACCATCAAGACCGCGCTGATCGACACCTCGCTGAACTCGATGAAGACCGCGGCCCTGTCCGATCAGATGAGCAAGACGCTCGCCGATTTCGAGGCCGCCAAGGCGCTATGGGTCAAGAATGCGCGCATCATCCTGGGCTTCGAACCGGCGAGCGAGATCCCCACGCGCGAGCTCTTGCCGCGCGAGGCGGCGGAGACGCTGGCTCTGGCGATGAAGATCGCCAAGACCGCGCA
>CAMFIX010000175.1 GCA_945952425.1 uncultured Pseudorhodobacter sp.
GCGATGGAGAGCGCCGCGATATCGCCGATCTTGAGGTCGCGGCGCAGGTTGGCCGAGACGGTCAGGATCGGCTCGGTCTCGGTCACCAGGAACGAGGTCGAGCCGGTCTGTTCGACCAGCGCCACCGGCAGCCGCAGCGGCCCCGCGGGGTCGAGCGCCAGGTGTTCGGGGCGCAGGCCCGCCAGCACCCGGCGCCCCGGGGCCACGCGGGTCTGGCACGCGATCACCGGGTCGCCGGGCAGGCCGAGGCGAATGCCGGTTTCGGTCGCGATGCCGGGGACGAAATTCATCGCCGGGCTGCCGATGAAGCCCGCGACGAACTTGTTGGCCGGGCGGTCGTAAAGCTCCAGCGGAGCGCCCTGCTGTTCGATCACGCCGGCGCGCATGACGACGACATGATCGGCCATGGTCATCGCCTCGATCTGGTCATGGGTGACATAGACCGAGGTCGCGCCCAGGCGGTTGTGCAGCTTGCGAATCTCGGCCCGCATATGGACGCGCAGGGCGGCGTCGAGGTTCGACAGGGGCTCGTCGAAGAGAAAGGCCTTGGGCTCGCGGATGATGGCGCGGCCCATGGCGACACGCTGGCGTTGACCGCCGGACAGCGCCCGGGGATAGCGGTCCAAAAGCTGCGAGAGGCCGGTGACCGCGGCGATCTCTTCGGCGCGCTTGCGGGCGGCGGCCTTGGGCACGCCCTTCAACCGCAGGGCATAGGTCAGGTTCTCGGCCACCGTCATATGGGGGTAAAGCGCGTAGGATTGGAACACCATGGCGATGTCGCGCAACCGGGGCGGCAGGTCGGTCACATCCTGGCCCGCGATGCGGATGCGGCCGGAGGAGAGGGTCTCCAGCCCCGCAATCGTGCGCAAAAGCGTCGACTTCCCGCAGCCCGAAGGCCCGACCAGCGCCACGAACCCGCCCTTGGGGATCGCCAGCTCCACCCCTTTCAGCGCATGATAGCCGCCGTAATGCTTTTCGATGCCGGTCAGTTCGATCTGCATCATTTCAGCGCACCCGAGGTCAGGCCCGAGACGATCCGGCGTTGCAACAGCACGAAGATGGCGAGGATGGGGGTCACGTAGATCGCCGAATAGGCCATGATGGAGTTCCAGTCCTTGGAATTGGGGCCGAGGAAGGCCTGAAGTCCGACCGAGGCCGGCTGAAGATCGGCATCCTGGATGATCGACTTCGAATAGATGTATTCGCCGAAAGCGGTCATGAAGGTCAGGATCGCGCAGACCAGGACGCCGTTGCGCACCAAGGGCAGCACGATCGAGACGAAGGCGCCGAGCCGCGAATTGCCGTCGACGAGGGCGGCTTCCTCCAGCTCTCGGGGGACCGACATGAATGCGGCGCGGGTCAGGACCACGAAGAAGGGCATGGCCTTGGCCGAGGCGCCGAGGATGACGGCGGTGCGGGGCAGGTTCAACAGGCCCAGCTGGTTGAAGGCCACGAAGAGGGGCGTCACCATGACCGAGGCGGGCAGCACCTGCAGCATCAGGATGGTGAAAAGCCCGATATCCACCCAAAGGCTGCGGTAGCGCGCCAGCACATAGGCGCAGCCCGTGCCGAAGAAGACCGTCAGCGCCGTCACCCCGCTGGCGATGACCAGCGAGTTCCAGAGATAGGCCGGCATGTGGCGTTGGAACCAGACGTAAGGATAGGCGCCGAAATCCGGGGCATTGGGCCAGAAGGTCGGGGGCGAGGCAAAGATCTCGGACTGCGACTTCAGCGAGGTCACATACATCCAGTAAAGCGGGAAGAGGTAGATCGCGGCGAAGAAAAGCGCGAAGCCGAACCAGGCCCAGGGGCGTTTGACCATGTTCATCCGCGCACCTCGCTGCGGGTCGAGCGGACGTAGACCACGGCCGCCACCAGGACCAGCACCAGCATCATGACCGAAATCGTGGCGCCGCGGGCGAAGTCATAGAGTTTGAAGCTCATCTGCCAGGCCCAGTATTGCGAGACGTTGGAGGTATTGGCAGGCCCCCCTTCGGTGATCGCGGGGAAAAGGTCGAACTGCTGCAGCGTGCCGATCAGCCCTAGCGACAGGACCGCGCCGATGGTCGAGCGCATCATCGGCAGGGTGATCGTGCGAAACCGCGCCCAGGCGGTGGCGCCATCGAGCTCGGCCGCCTCGTAGATGTCGCGCGGGATCGCGGCGAGGCCGACGGAGAGCAAGAGCATGTTGAAGGCGAGCCCGAGCCAGATGTTCGCGATGATGACCGCCCAGATCGAGAGGTTGGGGTCGGATTTCCAGAAGACCGGCGCATGGATCACGCCCGCGCCCTGCAACAGCGCGTTCAGCACGCCGTAATCGCCCGCGAGGATGAAACTCCAGATGCCGCCCACGACGAGGCCGGGCATGACCCACGACACCAGGAACAGCCCGCGGATCGTGGCCGAGCCGGGGAATTTCTGGTGAAAGAACAGGGCCAGCGCAAAGCCCAGGGTGAACTGGCCCGCGATGGAGCCCACCACGAAAAGCCCGGTGTTCTTCATCACCAGCCAGAATTCCGGCTGCGCGATGACCGCGCGGTAATTGTCGAGCCCCGCCCAGGGCCGCACCAGGCTGCCCAGCGTGAACATGTCGACCTGCTGAAAGCTCATCAGCACGTTGTAGACCAGGGGCAGGCCTGCCATCGCCAGAAGAAAGGCCATGGCGGCGCCCACCAGCACGAGGTCGAAGCCTATGCCATCGGTCAGGCTGCGAAAGATGCGCATGGAAGTCTCCGGAAAAAGGGCCCGGGAGGGGGGTGCGCCTCCCGGGCCTGTCGTTGGGTCAGCCCTTCAGGATGCCGTCGATGGTGGCCTGGGCCTGGTCCAACGCCTGCTGCGCCGTCGTCTGCCCGGTCAGCGCCTGTTGCATCGCGTCATAGATCGCCTTCGAGATCTTGGCCCATTGCGGGTGCGGGCCGCGGGGCTGGGCGTATTTCAGCTGCTCTTGAAACACCTTCAGCGCCTCGTCCTTCCGGGCATCGCCGGTCGAGGGCAATGCGATGTCCGACCGCGCCGGGATGTTGGAAAACTCCGGGAAGAGCCGGTCGGACTGGCTGACGAAATATTCCAGCATGCGGAAGGCCTCGTCCGGGTGCTTGGTCGTGGCGAAGATGCCCCAGTCGAAGTCGCCCATGGCCGAGGAGCGCGCCCCGCCCGCGGTTTCGGTCGGCAGAAGCGTCACGCCCCAGTCGAACTTGGCATCGGTCGCCATGCGGTTCAGCTCCCACGGGCCCGAGATCGCCATGGCGGCATTGCCCGCGTTGAAGGTGCCGGTCGAATCCCACTGGCCCTGGGACAGCACGTCCTGGGAGGCCAGCTTTTCGTCGATGATCGTCTTCCACAGGTCCAGCGCCTTGACCGCGCCTTCGCCGTTCACCTTCTGGAAGCTGCCGCCCGACATTTGAATCCAGGGCAGGAACTGGAACGTGCCTTCCTCGTTGGCCCGGGCCGACCAGGTCAGGCCGTAAACCTTGTTGGCCGGATCGTTCAGCTTGCGGGCGTCGTCCAGAAGTTCGCCCCAGGTGGCGGGCGGGTTGGCGATGCCGGCCTTCTTGAAGAGATCCTTGTTGTAGAACAGCGCGATCGTGTTGGTGGCTTTCGGCACGCCGTAAACCTTGCCGTCCCACATGACCGAATTCCACGGGCCCTTGTAATAGCTGTCGGGCTTGATGACCTGCGACTTCGCCACCCGGTCGGTGATGTCGAGCATCGCGCCATGGCTGGAGAACATCGCGAAATCGGGGTTGTCCAGCGAGATCATGTCGGGCGCATTGCCGGTGGCGACCGCCTTCAAGGTCTCGTTCACCAGGTCGTCGAAGGCCACGGCGCGGAATTCGACCGTGATATCGTCGTTCTTGTCGTCGAACTCCTTGGCGAGTTTCGGGATCAGCCCGTTGTCGCCGTCGAGCCCCCAGATCACCAGCTTGACCGGGTCGGCCTGGGCCGCCATGGCCATGACCGAGACGCCAAGCGCCAGAAGCAGTTTCTTCATTCTTTCCTCCCTTTATGGGCGGGCCCTCCTGCCCGCCGGTTTCACTTGGTCAAGGACGGATCGCCGCCCTCGTATTGCGCCGAAAGCGGCACGAAATCCCCGCCACGGCAGTCCTTCAGATGGTTCAGCGCCCGGATTTGCCCGGTCATCTCCAAAGCGTCGCGATAGACCGGATCGTGCCAGCCCTCGATGTCGATGCTGCCCTGATAGCCGCCAAGGCGCAGTTCGCTGATGATGTCGGTCCAGTTGCTGTCGCCGAAGCCCGGCGTGCGCATGAAGACGAAGGGGTGGCGCCCGAAGATCCCGTGTTCGCGGATCACGTCGTGGCGGACGGTGGCGTCCTTGCCGTGGACGTGGAAAATCTTCTTGGCCCATTTGCGGATCTGCGGCAGCGGCTCGATCAGATAGACCAGCTGGTGGCAGGGCTCCCATTCGAGGCCCAGGTTGTCGTCGGGCGTCTCGTTGAACATCAGCTCCCAGGCGTCGGGGTTGTGGGCGATGTTCCAGTCGCCGGTCTGCCAGTTGCCGTCCATCGCGCAGTTCTCGAAGGCGAGGCGAATGCCCTTGTCGGCGGCGCGCTTGGCGAGGTCGGACCAGATTTCCTTGTAGCGCGGCAGGCTGTCTGTCAGCGGACGCCCCCGCAGCCGCCCGGTGAAGCCCGCGACACAGGTCGCCCCGAAGTGATGCGCGTTGTCGATGCAATCCTTCCAGCCCTGCAAAGTCTGCAGGTCCATATCGTGCGTTTCCAGCGGGTTGCCGAACATGCCGAGGGTTCCGATCGTGATGTCGCGATCCCCGATGGCCTCGCGGCAGTGCTTGCCGAGATCGGCGAGGTTCTGGCCGTTGGTGGTCTGCCAGAAGAAGGGCTCGAAGCTTTCGAAGCCCATATCGGCCAGCTCTGCGATGCGGGCGGCGGCATGGCCGCCGGAAGCGGAAATCATCGTGCCGATGCGGATGGTGTGGGCGGTCATAGGGGCCTCATGTCTGTGCGGGCGCCGGAGGTGGCGCTGTCGATGGCGGCGAAGACCATGGCGAGCGAGCGGATGTTGTCGGCGCCCTGGGTCAGCGGGGGCGTGCGGCTTTCGACCGCGCGCAGGAAGTCGAGGATCACCCCGGCATGGCCTTCGACCATCGGTGGGGCAGGGGGGATGGCGACGGGGGCGAGGGGGCGGAAAAACCCCTCGTCGCCCGCGACCCGGTGGCAAGTTATGCCCTCGTTGCCGTCCCAAAGGATGGTGCCTTCGGTGCCGATGATGCGCCAGGAGGCCTCCCAGGCGGTGTTGGCCCCCTCGGCGCACCAGGAGCCGCGGTAGGTCATCGTCACGCCGCCCTCGAAATCGAAGAGCGCATCGGCGCTGGCGCCATGTTTGTACCAGCTGCCTTTCGGGTTGGTCTCCCGGGCATAGACGCCGATGGGTTGGCGGTCGATGATCCAGCGGGCCGCGTCGAAGGTGTGGATCGCCATGTCCAGTAGCAGCACATGGTCCATCTGGTCGCGGAAGCCGCCGAAATGCGCGCCGATGAAGAAGTCGACATGGACGGCGGTCAGCGCGCCGATCTGGGGCAGCGCCGCCTTGATCCGCCGGATGCCGGGCAGGAAGCGGCGGTTCTGGATGACGGCATGAAGCCGCCCTGCCTGTTGGGCGAACGTCACCAGCGCCTGCGCCTCGGCCATCGTGTTGGCCATGGGCTTTTCGGACAGGACATGCGCGCCATGGGCCAGCGCGGTTTTGACGACCTCGGCCCGGGCGGCGGGGATCACCAGGTCGAACACCAGGTCGGGTTTCTGCGCCTCCAGCATGGCGCCGAGGTCGCTGCCGGTCGCCACGGTCAGATTATGCTTCTCCGCCCGGGACTTGGCCGTTGCGAGGTCCAGGTCGACCAGGCCGGTGACGCGGATGCCCGTGGCCAGCTCCGGCACTTCGGCCAGGGCTTTCAGCCAGCCGTCGGACATAGCTCCGCACCCCACCAGAACGGCGGTTTTCATGAATTTCCCCTCCCTCGGCGCGACGGCGCCCTCCTCGGCCCCGCCATCGCAAACGTTTACGAAGCCTTGAGGCAGCGGGCGATTCCTGTCAAGACGGTTTCGCAAACGTTTACGAGCAGGGCGAACATGGCCGATATCCGCGACCTGGCCGAGCATCTGAACATCTCGATCGGCACGGTCAGCCGGGCGCTGAACAACCGGCCCGGGGTGAATGCCGAGACGCGCGACCGCGTGCTGAAGGCGGCGCTGGAGCTGGGTTACGTCGCCAACCAGTCGGGGCGGAGCCTGCGGCGGGGTAGCACGAACACCATCGGTTTCGTGGTCGAAACCGGCAGTGCGGCCAACCAGGAATCCGGCGAGTTCTTCTTCATCCTGTTGGACGCGCTGCATCTTTACCTGGCCGACCGGGGCTTCGACCTGATGATCCTGCCCTGCCATTCCGCCGACGATCCGGCCGAATATCTCGGCCGACTGGTGGCGCGTGGGCTGGTCGATGCGGTGGTCATCACGGCCACGCGGCGGCCGGCGCGGCGGCTCGAGATGCTGACCCGCTCGACCCTGCCCTTCCTGAAGCTGG
>CAMFIX010000176.1 GCA_945952425.1 uncultured Pseudorhodobacter sp.
GGCTGACCGCGGCCGATCTCTCGGCCAGCGACTTCGGGTTCTGAAGGTCGCGAATTTTCTCGCGAAAATTCGGGGGGGGCCGGTGCCCACCTCACTTCTCGGGGATCAGGCCCTTGGGGGCAAAGCGCAGCACGACCAGCAGGCAGACCCCCAGGGTCAGTAGCCGCATCTGCGGCGCCACGTCGATCAGGTGGGTCTTCAAGGGCCCGTCCGACATGCCCGCCGTGATCGCCGTGGCGACCAAAGGCCCGGCGTTGTCGACGATCAGCCAGAGCCAGCCCACCAGGAGCCCGCCCAGCACCGAGCCCCAGTTGTTGCCCGAGCCCCCCACGATCACCATGATCCAGATGAGGAAGGTAAAGCGCAGCGGGTTGAACTCGGCCGGAACCAGCTGGCCCAGCATCGAGACATACATCGCCCCGGTCATCCCCACGACGGCCGAGCCGAGGATGAAGATGATGAGGTGCTGGCGCTTGACGTCCTTGCCCATGGCGGCCGCAGCGATCTCGTTGTCGCGGATCGCGCGCATCATCCGGCCCCAGGGCGAATGCACGGCCCGCTCCAACAGCCAGATCAGCACGGCCAGGATCAGGGCGAAGACCAGGCAGTAGATCACCTTGACCATCAGCGTCGAAGCGGTGACCGGGTTCAGCCCCCATTGGCTGCAGAACTCCAGGAAGGCCGGGTTGGCCTGCAGGTTGACCTCGTAAGGCACCGGCCAGGGCCGCGGCAGGTTGATGAAATTCTTCACCCCCCGCGCCATCCAGTCTTCGGATTTGATCGAGGCGATGATGATCTCGGCGATGCCCAAAGTGGCGATGGCGAGGTAATCCTCGCGGAGGCCCAAGGCGATCTTGCCGATGGCCCAGGCCGCCGCCGCGGCAAAGACCGCACCGACCGGCCAGGCGATCAGCGAGGGCAGGCCGAGGCCGCCAATATTGCCATGGGTTGCGGGATCGAAGGCCTCGACCGCGGCCACGGCCGGATCGAAGACGGCGCGATAGGCGAAGAAGCCGCCGATCAGCACCGCGGTCAGGGCAAGGCTGCGCGCCCGGCCCGGGCTCATCGCGCCCCAAAGCTTCACCGCCGCCGCGATGACCGCCAGCGCCAGGGCCAGCGCGCCCAGGATCTGCCAGCCCGCCTGCGGCAGGAAGACCCCGGGCCCGGTGGCCCCGAACCCCTGCGGCACCGGCTGGCCCGAGATGAAGACGACGGCGAGGCCTCCCAAAGCCACCGACCCCACGATGCCGGTCGAGAACAGCCCGGCATAGCCCCATTGCATGTTCACACCGAGCGCGGTGATCGCCGACAGAAGCCCGATCACCAGGATCGACAGCGACACGTTCCAGGACAAGAGCAGCCCGGTCAGCAGGTACAGCACGCCGACCCCGAGAAAGAGGTAAAGGTTCTTCATCTCAGCCCCGCTTTCCGAAGATGCCGTTCGGCATGAAGAGCAACACCAGGATCAGGATCGAGAAGCTGACCGCGAATTTGTAATCGGTGCCCAAAAGCTGCAAGAGTCCGTCCGGCGCCCAGGCCTCGGGTACGACATAGGTCACGACCTTCTTCCAGGCATAGGTCAGCACGACCTCGGAGAAGGCGACGATGAACCCTCCCGCCACGGCGCCCAAGGGCGAGCCGAGGCCGCCCACGACCGAGGCCGCGAAGATCGGCAAGAGCAGCTGGTAATAGACGAAGGGGCGGAAGCTTTTGTCCAGGCCGTAAAGCGTGCCCGCGATGGTCGCGAGGATCGCGGCGATCAGCCAGGTCACCTGCACGACGCGGTCGGGGTTGATGCCCGACAAGAGCGCCAGATCCTCGTTGTCGGAGAAGGCGCGCATCGACTTGCCGGTGCGGGTCTTCTGCAGGAACCAGAAGAGCGCGCCCATGGTGACGAAGGCCGTGACCAGGGTCAGCGCCGTGGTGCCCTTGATCGCGAGCCCCTCTTGCAGCCCGGTCCAGGCCTTGAAATCCCCCGCCGACAGCAGGAAACGCCCGCCATCCGCGAAATTCTGCTCTTCGGTGCCGATCAGGATGCGCACGATACCGTTCATCACGAACATCACCCCGGCCGAGACGATGACCAGGATGATCGGCTTGGCCTTCTGCTTGCGGTAGAACTTGTAGACCGCGGCATCGGTGCCCAGCAGCAGCGCCGCGGTGACCGCGATGCCGAAGGGCAGGGCCAAAAGCGCGGTGGGCAGCGGGGCGATCGAGACGCCCATGGACTGGAAGGCCCAGGTCATGAAGATGACGATCGTGGTGCCGAAAGCCATCGTATCGCCCCAGGCGAAGTTGGAAAACCTGAGGATGCCGAAGATCAGCGTGACCCCCAGCGCCCCGATGGCCAGCTGCGCCCCGTAAGAGGCGGCCGGGATGACGACGAAGTTCAGAAGCGCGACAGCCGCGTTGAGGAAATCCATGGCTCAGCCCCCCAGGAAGGTGCGGCGGACGTCGGGGTCGGCCATCAGGGCGGCTCCGGTGTCGGTATAGCGGTTGGCGCCCTGGACGAGCACGTAACCCTTGTCGGCGATGGTCAGCGCCTGGCGGGCGTTCTGTTCGACCATCAGGATGGAAATCCCGGTGCGGGCGACCTCGATGATGCGGTCGAAGAGCTCGTCCATGACGATGGGCGAGACGCCCGCGGTGGGTTCGTCGAGCATGAGGACGGAAGGCTGCGTCATCAGCGCGCGGCCGACGGCGACCTGCTGGCGCTGGCCACCCGAAAGCTCTCCGGCCGGCTGGCGCCGCTTGGTCTTGAGGATCGGGAAGAGGTGATAGACCTGCTCGATGGTGCGCTGGATGTCGTCGCGGCGCAGGAAAGCGCCCATTTCCAGGTTTTCCTCGACCGTCATCGAGGTGAAGATGTTGTGGGTCTGCGGCACGAAGGCCATGCCCTTGGCGACGCGGGCCTGGGGGGAGAGGGCGGTGATGTCCTCGCCGTTCAGCCGCACCTGGCCGCCGCGCAGTTTCAGCATGCCGAAGACGGCTTTCATCGCGGTGGACTTGCCCGCGCCGTTCGGGCCGACGATGACCGCGATCTGGCCCTTTTCGACGGCGATGGTGCAGGCGTGCAGGATATCGACCGGGCCATAGCCGCCGGTCATGGCGTCGCCGATCAGGAAGGGTTCAGCCATGGCTTGCCTCCGGGGAGGATTTTCTGCGAAAATCCGCAAGGGGATGAATTTTCTGCGAAAATTCGGAATCCAGATTTTCGCAGAAAATCTGTCGGGTCGGGTCAGCCATGCGCCACCACCTTGTTCTTCAACCCGGTGCCGAGATAGGCCTCGATCACCCGTTCGTCGGACTTCACCTCCGCCACCGTGCCCTTGGCCAGCACCTTGCCCTCGGCCATCACGATGACCGGATCGCAAAGCCGCTGGATGAAATCCATGTCGTGCTCGATCAGGCAGAAAGTATAGCCGCGCTCCTTGTTCAACCGCACGATGGCATCGCCGATCGTGTTGAGCAAAGTCCGGTTCACGCCCGCGCCGACCTCGTCCAGGAAGACGATCTTGGCGTCCACCATCATCGTGCGCCCCAGCTCCACCAGCTTTTTCTGCCCGCCCGAGATATTGGCGGCCTTCTCGTCGGCGATATGGCTGATCGTCAGGAACTCCAGCACCTCGTCGGCCTTGCGGCGCAACGCCGCCTCTTCCCGGGCGACGCGGCCGCGGTTGAACCAGGCGTTCCACAAGGTCTCGCCCGATTGGCCGGCGGGAACCATCATCAGGTTCTCGCGCACCGACATCGAGCCGAATTCATGGGCGATCTGGAAGGTGCGCAACAGGCCCTTGGCAAAAAGCTGATGCGGCGCGAGGCCCGAAATATCCTCGCCATCCATCAGCACGCGGCCCGAGGTCGGCTTCAGCCGCCCCGCGATCACGTTGAACAAAGTGGTCTTGCCCGCCCCGTTCGGCCCGATCAGCCCGGTGATCGACCCGGTCCTGATTTCCAGCGACGCACCGTCCACGGCGCGAAAGGCCCCGAAGTGCCTGTGAAGGTCTTCGACGACGATCATGATTCCCCCTGTCGGCTTCTTGGCCCGTTTTCGGGCTCTGCGCCTTATATGCAACGGCCCGGGGCGTCAAACCCCGGGCCGCGCGACATTCAGTCCCGGATCAACGGAACTTCACGGTTTCGAACTGGCCGTCCTTGATGACGAATTCCTTGTAGCGGCCGGCGGATTCGCCCGGCCCGATCAAGGTCACGCCCGAGGCGCCGTCGTAGTCGATGGCCTTGCCCTGGGCGATCAGGTCCAGCGCCTTGCCAAGCTCGCCCGGCAGGATCTTGACGCCCGAGCCATCGGCCGGGCCATTCGCGATCTCCATGATCTTTTCCTTGTAGACCTTGGGATCGGTCGACTTGGCGGCGTTCATGGCCAGCATCATCAGGGCCGCGGCGTCATAGGACTCCATCGTGTAGGGCGAGGTCGCGTCATAGGTCGGATTGTTCTTCTTGCCCATGTCGGTCAGGATCGCGGCGCCGGGGCTGTCCGACTGGGGAACCTGGCCGTAAGACCCGTCGATCGACTTGCCGAAGTGGTCGGTCAGCGAGGTGCCGACCATGCCGCCGGGCAGTTCGAACTTGGTGAAGGCGCCACTGTCCAGCGAGGCCTGGATGATGCCCTTGCCGCCCTGGTCGACATAGCCCGCCACAACGAGGATATCGCCGCCCGCCGCCGCCAGCGAGGCGACTTCGGCCGAGTAATCCGACTTGCCGTCTTCATGCGGGATGTCGATCGAGACCTTGCCGCCCAGCTTCTGGAACGAGGTCGAGATCGCCTCGGCCAGGCCCTTGCCGTAGTCGCTGTTCGAATAGGTCAAGGCGATGGTCTTCACGCCATGCTCTTGCAGGATTTGCGCGGCGATTTCGCCTTCGCGGGCGTCCGAGGGCGCCGTGCGGAAGAAGAGGCCGTCGTCTTCGGCGGTCGAAAGCGCCGGCGAGGTGGCCGAGGGCGAGATCATGACCATGCCGTTCGGCCGCGCCACGTTCTGCAGGACCGCGCCGGTCACGCCCGAGCAGTCGCCGCCGAGGATGCCCTTGACGCCGTCCGAGGTGACCATCTTTTCGGCCACGGTCTGGGCGGCGGCCGCATCGACGCAGGTCGAGTCGCCGCGCACCGACGAGAAGGTGTAAGCCGACTTGCCCGAGTCGTTCACTTCCTTCATCGCCGCTTCGGCCGCATTGGCCATGTGGCCGGTCAGCGATTCGATGGGGCCGGTAAAGCCGAACAGCACGCCGATCTTGACGTCTTCGGCCGAGGCCATGCCCGCGGTCAGGGCAATCGCGGCCGAGGCCAGCAGCAGTTTCTTCATTCTTGTCTCCCGTGTTGGATCTGGTGTCCTGGCGGGCAGACTAGAGAGGTGTTTTCGAAAAGGGAAGGGGGGTATTGTCGACATGGTGCCGACACTATACCTCTGCGCGCCGGGTGGGTTGTGCGGGTCTTGCGCGCGCAATCGCGGGGTGAGGGACGGGCGGCGGATGTGACCCGCCCGCGACAGTTCTGCCGCGCTGCAGAGCCCGGGACGGTGCCGGGTCTTGACCTCGGCCCGCGCCATGCCCACCTAGGTCACGAGAACGGTTTCGAAAGGTTCCCCATGTCGCTGCGTCCTGGTCTCTTGCTGGCGTCCGCCCTGGCCTTCGGTCTGGCCTTGCCGGTCTCGGCCGCGGATCTCTTTGGCGCCATAGCCTTTTCGCGCTCGACCGGCAAGGTCGGCGGCGGCTGGAACTTTGCGGCCAAGAGCGATGCCTCGGCCGAGGCGGTGACGCAATGCGGCGTGGGCGATTGCGCGGCCGTGGTGATCTTCCCCTCCTGCGGCGCGGTCGCGGTGGGCGACGGCTATGGCATGGGCTTTTCGGCCGACGGCTCGGCCGCCAAGGCGGAAGAGACGGCGCTGGCCAATTGCTCGGGCTATACGGCCAATTGCCTCATCACCATGAGCTTCTGCAACGACGCCCAATAAGCGGCGCCTGGGGCGCGGGGCGTGCCCGCCACGCCTTTCGTCAAGCTGACTTCGTTGGCCTATGTGGGCGCAGTTTCTACGGGCGGCGCAGAGCGGGCCCCGGGCGCTCTGGGTCGAAGCGTGGCGGGCGCGCCACGCCCCGGGGGCCTCATGCGGCAACCCGTCGCGCCGGATTGGACGAAAGACCGCCGCAGGCGCATGATTCCCCGGCATCAGCAGGAGAAATCCCATGTCTTTCGTCGAAGCGATCAAATCCGGCTACCAGGGCTATGTCGGCTTTTCCGGACGCTCGCCCCGCTCGGGCTATTGGTGGTGGGTGCTTTACCAGGTCATCGTGCAGGTGATCCTGGCCTTTGCCTTCGGAGGCGGACAGGCCGTCGAAGGTGGTTTCACCTACAACGCCAACCCCGTCGCCCTAGTGTGGAGCCTCGCGCATTTCCTGCCCGGCCTGGCCGTCACGATCCGCCGTCTGCACGACACCGACCGCTCGGGCTGGTGGGTGCTGATCGGCCTCGTACCGCTGGTCGGCTGGATCGTCATGCTGGTCTTCATGGTGCAGAAGGGC
>CAMFIX010000177.1 GCA_945952425.1 uncultured Pseudorhodobacter sp.
AACTGCGCAGAAACCGGTTCGTCGACGCTGAATTGCCGGATCTAAACGGCTCTTGGGGCCTAATCGCGCAAGGCAAGGCCGATGGCCGCAGGTCCCGGCGGCGCAAGCTCCTGCGCGAGGCCAAGCACTGCGAGCGCGTCGAACACTGCCTCATCTGCGGTTGGACGCCCGAACAGATATCCGGCCGGATGCGCTATGAAGGCGCGCCGGAGCGGGTCTGTCAGGAAACCATCTACCGCCACATCTACTCCGACGAGGGACGGAAGTCCGAGCTCTGGCGCCATCTACCCTCCGGCCGCCGCCGTCGCCGCGGCTACCGCCTGCGCAAGCGCCCGCCGCCGAAATTCGCCCCGGAGCGCAGCATCTTGTTCCGTCCCGAGGTCGTCGCCCACCGTCAGGAGTTTGGGCACTGGGAAGGCGACCTGGTCCTCTTCCGCCAGAAATTCGGCGCCGCAAATGTCACGACGCTGATCGAACGTATGAGCCGCTTCCTCGTCGTCCTGAAGAACCCCGAGAAGTGGGCGAAGCCGATCATGACGCAGATCGCGACTACTCTCGGCCCCCTGCCCGCGAAGGCGCGCCGCTCCGTGACCTTCGACCGCGGATCGGAGTTCGTCGACGGACCGCATCTGCAAGCCAAGACCGGCGCAAGGACCTGGTTCTGCGATCCCCAGTCGCCGTGGCAAAAGGGAGCGATCGAACATGCCAACAAGCGCCTTAGCCGCTGGATCCCTCGCGATACCGACCCCGGGCGCCTCTCTCAAGCCGACCTCCGCGATCTTTGCGCCGCCCTGAACGAGACCCCGCGCAAGTGCCTGGGCTTCCGGACCCCCGCCGAAGTCTTCCGCGCCCATATCCTCGGACAAGGGCATCGGCAGGCGAAGTTATCAACCAAACCAAAGTCGAATCTGGGGTCGCGCGTCGAGTCCCCGGGTTGCTTCGCGGCTTTTCAGCCTTCAGGCGCGGTGGCCGTCGAGGGGGGGCAGGCCTGGCCCATGGCGTCGAAGACATGGACCCGACCGGGGGCAAAGGCGCAGATTTCGCCCTCTGAGACCTGCAAGTCGCCGGAGACCTTCGCCATGAAATCCACCGGACCCCCAAGGTGCAAAAGCTGCACCTCGCCCAAATGTTCGATCAGCCGGACCTGGCCTTTCAGCGGACCCTCGGGTGAGAGATGCAGGTCCTCGGGGCGCAGTCCGACATGGCCCTGGCGCGCCGGGGGTGCAAAACCCAAAGCCAGGCGGACGCCGCCGGGAAGAAGCGCCGCCTCGCCCTCGAAACTTGCCGGGATCAAGTTCATCGCAGGCGCCCCGATAAAGCCTGCAACGAAAAGATTGGCGGGGTTGCGGTAGAGCTCGATCGGGCGGCCCACCTGCTCGATCCGGCCCGCGCGAAGGACGACGATGCGGTCGGCCAGGGTCATGGCTTCGACCTGATCATGGGTCACATAGATCATCGTCGTGCCTGGCAGCGACTTCTTGAGCGCCGCCAATTCCACCCGTGTCGAGGCGCGCAACGCCGCGTCAAGGTTCGACAGCGGCTCGTCAAAGAGGAAGACCCCGGCGTTGCGGGTGATGGCGCGGCCAATGGCGACGCGCTGGCGCTGGCCGCCGGACAGGGCCTTGGGATGGCGCGAAAGATAGGGCGTCAGCTGCAGGCGCTCGGCCGCATCCGTCACGCGGGCGGTGATCTCGGCCCGGGGCAGGCCTGCGACCTGCAGCCCGAAGGCCATGTTCTGAAACACTGTCATGTGCGGGTAAAGCGCGTAGGATTGAAAGACCATGGCAATGCCGCGCTCGGCCGGCGGGGTGCGCGACATCTCGATCCCGCCCAGCTGCAGGCTGCCGGCCGAGATCTCTTCCAGCCCCGCGATGCAGCGCAGAAGCGTGGACTTGCCGCAGCCCGAGGGGCCGACGAAGGCCACGAACTCGCCCGAGGCGATGTCAAGGTCGATGCCCTGCAACACGGGCATGGTGCCGAAGTGCTTGGAGAGGGCGCAAAGGCGCAGGTCGGTCATGTCAGCCTCCCGGGGTCAGGGCAGAGAGGAAGCGCACCAGGGCGCCGGGGGTGCGGTTGGCGATCTCGGCCGCATTGCGGCGCGAGATGGCGGCGCGGACGAGGCGCGCGCCAAGATAGCGGAAGGGTTCGGGCGGCAGGCGCCTGCGGCGGTCAAGCCCCACGAGCCCCGAGCGCGCCCAGTCATCCTTGCGATCCAGGATCAGGCTGGTCAGGATATGGGCGCCGACCGGGGTCTGGGCGATGCCGGTGCCGTTGAAACCCAGGCCGTAGAAGATGTTGGGTGCGGACCGAAGGCGGCCAAAGACCGGCAGATGCTCGGCCATGCAGTCGATGGGGCCGGTCCAGTCATGGGTGACACGGGGGGCGGCGGGGTAAAGGCGCTTCAACTCGGCCAGGCTGGGCGCGAGACCCCTTTCGTTGCGGTTGAAGCCCGGCCCCAGACGGTCGCCGAGCGAGATCCGCCCGCTGCCCCGGCCAAAGATCAGGCGGCCGCCCGGCGTCTGCTGCCAGTAAAGCACATGGGCCTGCGCATCGCAGACCGAGGCTCCATGAAGGCCAAGGTCGGGCATTGGTTCGGTGGCCAGGATCTGGCTGTCGACGACATAAAGATAGGGGTGCAGTTCGGGGACCGAGGCGCTCCAGGCATTGGTGGCCAGCACGACTTTTGCGGCGGTGACGCTGCCGCCGGGCGTCACGATGCGGCAGTGCGTGCCGCTCTCGATGCGGGTGACGGGCGTGGCCTCATGCAGGCGCACGCCCTTAGCCAGGGCGAGGGCGCGCAGGCCAAGCGCCAGTTTGGCGGGATGAAGGCTGCCCGCCCGATGCTCGACCACGCCAAGGTAGGAACTGGGCGTGCCGGTCCTTTTCAGGATCTGGCCAGCATCCAGGGCCACCAGAGGCGCTCCGCCCCGCACCGCGCCGTCCCAGGCGCCCTCTTGCGCCCTTGAACTGGCCGTCCAGAGCCAGCCGCCCAGCCGCAAGTCCATCTCGATCCGGCCCGAGGCCTGGAGGGCGGCCAGTTCCTCGATGGCGTCACAGGTGGCGCGGGCCAGGCTTTCGGCCTCGGGCCCGACAAGGCGGGTCAGCAGGTCGATCTCGGCCCACCAGGAATGGACCTGGCCGCCGTTGCGTCCCGAGGCGCCAGAGCCGCAGAGATCGGCCTCGAGGATCGTCACCGACAGGGCGGGGGCGGCGGCCTTCAGCCGCAAGGCGGTCCACAGGCCAAGATAGCCGCCCCCGATGATGGCGATGTCGGTGGCGATATCCTCGGCCAGGGGGGCGCTTGCGGGGGCGGCGCCGATGTCCTGCAGCCAAAAGCTGCGATGCGGGGCGGCGAGGGGGCGGAAGTGCAGCACGGTCATGGTCTTGGTCCGATCACATGGGCATAGGTCGCCAGAACCTCCGGCGGGATGGGCGAGAGGTCTTGCGGATAGCCGCCCTGATGGGCGCAGGTCAGGGCCGCCGCCCGGGCGGCAAGGCCAAGCGCCTCCTCCGCCGTGCGGCGGTTCAGGCGGTACTCGGCCAGGAAAGTGGCGATGAAACTGTCGCCCGCGCCGCAGGTGTCGACCACCTGCGCGGGGGCGGCCGCCACATGATGCAGGCGCGTCCCGTCGTGAAAGAAGGCGCCTTCCGCCCCGCAGGTCAGCACGACCTGCCCCGCACCAAGGGCCCGCAGCGCCGCGATCTCGGCCTCTGCCGCCCCCTGCCCCGAGGCGAGGACCAACGCCACCCCGCCCAGGTCCTGTTCCTGATGGCGGGTCGAGACATCCAGGCTGAAGGCCAGCCCCTGCCCCACCAGATCGCGCACCAGCGCAGGCGATGTGTTGGTGCCCAGATGCACCCAATCCGCCCGGGCCAGGGCCGACCTTCGCCCCGGCTCGGGGATATAGTGCAGCCCGCAGCCCAGATCCTCCAAGAGAAAGCGGCGGTCGCCCGCGACCTCTTCCAGCAGCGTGACGGCAGTTGTGCCGGGCAGGATCTCGACCTCGTCGCGCAGCCCGGCCCGGGCGATGGCCGCCCGCATCAGGTCC
Source organism: uncultured Pseudorhodobacter sp. (assembly GCA_945952425.1). Lineage (GTDB taxonomy): Bacteria > Pseudomonadota > Alphaproteobacteria > Rhodobacterales > Rhodobacteraceae > Stagnihabitans. Next base: position 4,050 of record CAMFIX010000177.1, read on the forward strand.
CCCGTCGCATCCCGGCCCACGGCGCCGAAGTAGCGCGCCTGCAACCCCGCGCGATGCCACTGCACCGCGACGTTCAGCGCATTGCCGCCAAAGGCCATGACCCCCCGCGTCAGGAAGAGGTCGAGGCAATTGTCGCCCAGGGCGATGACTTCGGTCATTTGCCGATCCCCTCGGTCAGGCCGCGGATGAAATACCGCTGGGTCAGGAAGAACAGGATCACGATGGGCAGGGCCGAGATCGTCATGGCGGCAAAGAGCGAGGCATAGTTGGTGCCCTGTTTCGACAGCATGGACGACAGGCCCACGGGCAGCGTCTGCACGCCGGGGCTGTTGGTGAAGATCATGGCGAAGAGATATTCGTTCCAGGCAAAGAGGATATGCAGCAGCACGCAAGAGATCAGGATCGGGCTGCACAGGGGCAGGATGATGCGCCAAAAGATCGTGCCGGGGCTGGCGCCGTCCATGGTCGCGGCCTCGTCCAGGTCGCGGGGCAGGTCCAGCATATAGGCGCGGATCAGGAAGGTGGTGAAGGGCACGCGGAAGGCGGTGTACAGAAGGATCAGCGCGCCCTGGGTGTCATAGATCCCCAGGCCCTGCAGCAGGCGCACCAGGGGCACCAGCGCCACGGAGGGCGAGAGCATCATGCCGCCCAGGATGAAGGCCACCCACAGCGGCTGGCCCGGCATCGGCGTCCGGGTCAGGCCATAGGCCGTCCAGGCGCTGATCGTCACCGTCGTGACGGTCGAGACCGCTGTGACCAGAAGGCTGGAGGCCAGAAACCCCCGTGTCGCCTCCCAGGCCTGCCGGTAATAGGTCCAGGACCAGCGGTCGGGCAGGCCGAAGGGCGCATCGAAGATCGCCGCATTGTCGCGGAACCCGTTCAGCGCCATCCAGATCAGCGGGTAAAGCACCAGCGCGGCGAGGGCGAGAAGAAAGGCCCAGAGAAAGGCGCGGGCGAGGGCGGTTGCAAGGCTCATCCCACCCTCCGCCTGGCGTTCAGCGCCAGTTGCGCCAGGCCACAGACCATGGTGACGGCAAAGATCAGGCTGCCGATCGCCGCCGCATAGCCCATGTCGTTCTGCGTGAAGCCCTGTTCGTAAAGCCAGGTGCCGAGGACCTGGGTCGCATTGTTCGGACCCCCTCCCGTCATGACCATGATCTCGTTGAAGACCTGAAAGGCGCCGGTCACGGTGATGATGATCATCATTCCGGTCATCTCGCGCGTCATGGGCAGGGTGATCGACCAGATCTGCCGCAGGGGGCCGGCCCCGTCCATTCGGGCGGCGTCGTAAAGCTCGGCCGGGATCTTCTGGATCGCGACCGAGAACAGAAGCGCCGAATAGCCGAAACCCTGCCATTGGCTCATGGCGATGATGGCATGGATGGCGGTGGCGGGATCGCCCAGCCAGACCCGCGACCAGGCGCCCAGGCCCAGACCCTGCAGCACCCCGTCCAAGAGGCCAAGCCCTGGCTGGTAGATGAAATAGAACAAGAGCCCCGTCACGGTGGTCGAGATCGCCGAGGGGATGAAATAGACCGCCCGAAGGATCGCACGCTGGCGGGCCTGGCCCAGCCCCTCGATGATCGCGGCCAGAAGGAAGGCGCCAAAGACCTGGAACAGGACCGAGACCACGGCATAAAGGAGGTTGTTGCCAAGCGCGGTCAGGATGACCGGGTCCTCTGCCAGGCGCTGGTAATTCTCAAACCCCGCCGAGGTGGTCTCGCCGGTGAAGATGTCCTGATGGGTCAGGCTGACGCGGAAGTTGTCGAAGATCGGCCAATAGACGAAGCCGCCCACCAAGCCCAGGGCCAGCGCCACCCAGCGCAGGCGCCAGAGGTCGCGGATCACCCGGCGCGAGGTCGCGCCGGGGTCAAGGGGACGGGTGGTCACTTGGCGTCTTCCGCAGCGGCGCGGACGCCCGCCATGACCTCTTCGGCCGTCATCGTGCCGCCCAGCAGGGCCTGCGAGCCATTCAGCCAGGCCGCCGCGACCTTGGGATGGTTCACCGTATCCAGCCACTGGATCAGGTAAGAGGCCTCGGCGATCTTGGCCAGGCCCTCGACGACCGCGGGGCTCATCGTTGCGGGATCTGCGCCGCCCACCACGGCCGAGGGCTGGCCATAGGGCGGCGCGGACAGAAGCTTGCCATTCTCGGGCGTGGTCAGGAATTTCAGGAAATCCACCGCCAGGGGCACGTTGTCTGAGGCGGTCGAGACCATATAGCCCTCGGGCGCGCCCTCCAGCGCCTTGGGATCGCCCTTGGCCTCTTTCGGCGCCGGCAGGACGAAGAAGCCGAAATCCTCGGGCTTCAGCGCCGTGCTGGCCGAGGCGGCATTGTCGAACTCGATGATCTCTTGGTAATACATGGCCGCCTTGCCGTCCGAGAGGCTTTGCAGCGCGGTCTGATAGGCGATGCCGTTCATCTCGGGGCCGACGGTGCAG
>CAMFIX010000178.1 GCA_945952425.1 uncultured Pseudorhodobacter sp.
CGCCCTGGGCCAAGGACTTCCCGGGCCTGAGGCTGGAGCTTGGCACCTTCTCCGACCTCGATGTCCTTGCGGGCGAGAAGGTCGATGGCGTGGTGCTGGACCTTGGCGTGTCGTCCATGCAGATCGACCAGGCCGAGCGCGGGTTCTCCTTCCAGAAGGACGGTCCCCTGGACATGCGGATGAGCCAGGAGGGCCCGACGGCCGCCGACCTGGTGAACACGGCCTCCGAAGAACACCTCGCCGACGTGCTCTTTCATTTCGGCGAAGAGCGGGCCTCGCGCCGGATCGCGCGGGCCATCGTCGAGGCGCGGGCGAAGGCGCCCTTCGCTACCACCTTGCAGCTGGCCGAGGTCGTCGCCCGCTGCCTGCCGCGGCCCAAGCCCGGCCAAAGCCATCCCGCCACCCGCGCCTTCCAGGGCCTGCGCATCGCGGTCAATGCCGAATTCGACCAGCTCGCCCAAGGCCTTGCCGCTGCCGAACGCGCGCTGAAGCCCGGCGGGCTTCTGGCCGTCGTGACCTTCCACTCTCTGGAAGACCGCGTCGTCAAACGCTATTTCCAGCAGGCCGCGGGGCAGGAGGGTAATGCCAACCGCTATGCCCCCGCCACGACCCAGGCCGTGCCCCGCTTTGAAATCGTCACCCGCAAGGCCGTCGAGGCCGATGACGAAGAGCTTGCCCTCAACCCCCGCGCCCGCTCCGCCCGGCTGCGCATCGCCCGCCGCACCGAGGCGCCCGCCAAGGCGCCCAACCCCGCCGACATCGACCTGCCGCAAACCACCGTGAAGAAGAAATCCCGCTGATGCGTCCGCTGCTTTACATCCTGCCCTTCTTCGCCGTCATGGCCCTGGCCTTCTGGGCCTATCACGAGAACTACGCCACCCAGGGCCAGCTGAAGCAGATGGCCCGTCTGCAGGACCAGATCGGCAACCTGCGCGACGAGATCGCGATGCAAAAGGCGGAATGGGCCTATCTGAACCGCCCCTCGCGGCTGCGCGAACTGGCCTCGATCAACTTCGACCGGCTGGGGCTGATGCCCATCGAGCCGAACCAGCTCGGCATGGCCAACCAGGTCGTGATGCCTGAGGCCCAGCCGTTGATCGTCACCGGCACGACCGAGACCTCCTCCACCTCTGCCGACCAGGAGCAGATCCCGTGATCCGCACGCCCCTTCGCCCGCTTGCCCGCATCCTGGACGCCCGCGCCAAGGGCCAGAACCCCGACACGATCGAGCGCGAGAACCTGGCCGTCCGCCACGAGGCGATGAAGGACAAGGCGCGGCTGCAATCCGAACGTCGGCTGTTTTTCCTGGCGGCGGGGTTCTTCATCTCTTTCTCGGTGATCGGCGTGCGGATGGGCACCCTGGCGGCCACCGAGCCCTCCGAGCTGCGCTCCACCACCTCGGATACCGAGATCACCGCGCAGCGCGCCGATATCCTGGACCGCAATGGCCGCGTGCTGGCGACCAACATGGTCACCCATTCGCTCTATGTGCAGACCGCCGACCTGATCGACCCGGCCCGCACCGCGACCGAGCTGGCCAAGATCTTCCCCGATATCGACCCCGCCGCCATGCTGCGCCGCTTTACCGATGGGCGCAGTTTCCTCTGGGTGCGGAAGGTGCTGTCCCCCGAGCAGATGCAGAAAGTGCATGAGATCGGCGACCCGGGCCTGTATTTCGGCCCGCGCGAGATGCGGCTGTATCCCAATGGCAACCTCGCCGCCCATATCCTCGGCGGTGCGGCCTTCGGCGCCGAGGGCGTGGACAGCGCCGAGGTCATCGGCACCGCGGGCATCGAAAAGCAGGAGGACGCGCGGCTGCGCGATCCGGCGCAGTCCAACACGCCGCTGCAGCTGTCCATCGACCTGACCCTGCAGGCCAATGTCGAGGAAGTGCTGGCGACCGGCATGAAGACGCTGAATGCCCGGGGTGCGGCGGCGATCCTGATGGATGTGCACACCGGCGAGATCCTCTCGCTGGCGAGCCTGCCCGATTTCGACCCCAACGACCGCCCCGCGCCTGCCCTGACCGGCGATCCATCCGACAGCCCGCTGTTCAACCGCGCGGTGCAGGGGGTTTACGAACTCGGCTCGACCTTCAAGATATTTGCCGTGGCCCAGGCGATGGACCTCGGCCTCGTCACCCCCGACACCCAGGTCGACACCGCCCAGCCCTTCATCTACGACGGCTTCCGCATCAACGAATTCGACAACCACAATTACGGGCCGACCAAGTCGGTGTCGGACATCATCGCGGTGTCGTCCAACATCGGCGCGGCCCATATCGGGCTGATGATCGGGGGCGAGCGTCAGCAGGCCTTCCTGCGCACCATGGGACTTCTGGACCCGCCCAAGGTCGAACTGGCCGAGGCGCCCTCGGCCCGCGCTTTGGTGCCCAAGAACTGGAGCGGCATCGTCACCGTGACCGCCTCTTATGGCCACGGGATTTCCACTTCGCTGATGAACCTGGCCGCGGCCTATGCCACGATCGGCAATGGCGGGTTGAAGGTGACGCCGACGCTGATCCATTCCGACACCCATACGCCGGGGCCGCGCGTCATCACCGAGGCCACCGCGAAAGCCTGCGTCATGATGATGCGCCGCGTGGTCACCGATGGGACGGCGACCTTCGCCGATGTGCCAGGCTATGGCGTGGCGGGCAAGACCGGGACGGCGGAAAAGCCCAAGAAGAACGGCAAGGGCTATGACGCCGAAAAGATCATCAACACCTTTGCCAGCGTCTTCCCGGCCTCGAACCCGAAATATGTGCTGATCGTCACCCTGGACGAGCCGGTCGAGACCGCGGGCGCCAAGCCGCGCCGCACCGCCGGTTACACCGCCGTGCCGGTCGCGGGCGAGATCATCCGCCGCATCGGGCCCTTGATGGGCTTGCGCCCGGAAGGCGAAGGCTCCATGGCATCGCTTGTGGCCTACAAAGACCCGGTGGCGCAGGAATGAGTGCAGAACCCCGACCGCTTTCCGCTTTGGGCCTCTCCGCCAGGGGAGGACATGATCCCATCATCACCGGGATCACCGCCGACAGCCGGGCCGTGAAGCCCGGCTTTCTCTTCGCCGCCATGCCGGGCGTGGCGGTGCATGGCGCGAGTTTCGCAGGCTCCGCGCTGGAGCGGGGGGCGGCCGCCGTGCTGACCGATGCGGCGGGGGCCGCTATGTGCCCCGACCTGCCGCTTGTCGTGGTGCAAGACCCGCGCGAGGCCCTGTCCCGCGCGGCGGCCCTCTGGTTCGGCGCCCAGCCCGCCACGATGGTCGCGGTGACCGGCACCAACGGCAAGACCTCGACCGCGACCTTCTGCCGCCAGATCTGGACGCTTCTCGGCCATGCTGCGATCAACATCGGCACGACCGGCGTCGAAGGCGCCTGGGCCGCGCCCTCTTCGCACACCACCCCCGACCCGGTGACGCTTCACGCCATGCTGGCCGAGGCGGCCGCGGCCGGGGTGACCCATGCGGCGATGGAGGCCTCGTCCCACGGGCTCGACCAGCGGCGGCTGGATGGCGTTCGGCTGAAGGCGGCGGGCTGGACGAATTTCACGCAGGATCACCTGGACTACCACAAGAGCTTCGAAGCCTATTTCGCCGCCAAGGCCGGGCTTTTCACCCGCGTTCTGCCGCCCGAAGGCGTGGCGGTGCTGAACCTGGAAGACCCTGCCCTGGCGCACTTCCAGCCGCCGCAAGAGCGGCTGACCATCGGCAAGGGCGAGGCCGACATGGTCATCCTCGGCCAGCGCTATGACATGACGGGGCAGGATCTGCGGGTCAGTTTCAAGGGCGTCACGCATCAGCTGCGGCTGAACCTGATCGGCGGCTTCCAGGCCGAGAATGTGCTGATGGCGGCCGGGCTGGTCATCGCGGCGGGCGAAAAGCCCGGGGATGTCTTTGCGGTTCTGCCCGGGCTGACCGGGGTGCGCGGGCGGATGCAGCTGGCCGCGACGCGCAGGAACGGCGCGGCGGTCTTCGTCGATTACGCCCATACGCCGGATGCGATCGAGACCGCCCTGCGCGCCCTTCGCCCCCATGTGATGGGCCGTATCGTCGTGGTCTTCGGCGCGGGCGGCGACCGCGACACGACCAAGCGCCCCCTGATGGGCGCCGCGGCGGCAAAATGGTCCGATGTTGCAATAGTGACAGACGACAACCCCCGGAGCGAGGAACCCGCCCTCATCCGCGCAGCAATTCTGCAAGCCTGTCCCGAGGCGACCGAGGTCGGCGACCGCGCCGAGGCGATCCTGCGCGGGGTCGATGCCTTGGGCCCGGGCGATGCGCTTCTGATCGCCGGCAAGGGGCACGAGACCGGCCAAGTCATCAAGGGCGACATCTATCCCTTTGACGATGTCGAACAGGCCTCCATCGCCGTGGCCGCATTGGATGGTGTGATATGACGCTCTGGACCTCTGCCGATGCCGAAGCCGCAACCGGGGGAAGGGCAAGCCGCCCCTGGGTGGCGAGCGGCGTCTCCATCGACACGCGCACGATCCAGCCCGGAGACCTCTTCGTCGCCCTCAAGGACATCCGCGACGGGCATGACTTCGTGGCCAATGCGCTGGCCAAAGGGGCGGCGGCGGCCATGGTCAGCCATGTGCCGACCGGCCTTCCCGCCGATGCGCCACTGTTGGTGGTGCCGGATGTGCTGGCGGCGCTGACCGCGCTGGGCGCTGCGGGCCGGGCAAGGGCCGCGGCGCGGGTCGTGGGCGTGACGGGCTCGGTCGGCAAGACCTCCACCAAGGAGATGCTGCGCCAGGTGCTGCAGGGCCAGGGCAAGACCCATGCGGCCGAGGCGTCCTACAACAACCACTGGGGGGTGCCGCTGACGCTCGCGCGCCTGCCGGCCGATGCCGATTATGCGGTGGTCGAGATCGGGATGAACCACCCGGGCGAGATTGCCCCCCTCTCGCGTCTCGCCCGGCCGCATGTCGCCCTGATTACCACGGTTGCCCCCGCGCATCTGGAGGCTTTCGGCTCGCTCGAGGGCATCGCGGCCGAGAAGGGCGCGATCTGCGAGGGGCTGGAGCCCGGCGGCATCGCCGTCCTGCCCGCCGACCTGCCCGTGACGCCGATCCTGCTAACGGCGGCCAAGGGCGCCAAGGTGGTGACCTTCGGCGACAAGACCGGCGATTACCGGCTGTCGGACACCAAGCTGTGCGGGACGGCGACGATCCTGCGGGCGAAGACCCCGGGGGGAGAGCGGCTTTACAAGGTGCTCTCGCCGGGGCGGCATTTCGCGCTGAACGGGCTGGGGGCGCTGGCGGTGGCCGATGCCTTGGGGCTGGACCCGGCAATTGCGGCGGGCGACCTTGGCCGCTGGCAGCCGCCCGCGGGAAGGGGCCTGCGCGAGACGATCCTTCTGGACGCGCTGCAGCACCAGGGGTTCGAGCTGATCGACGACGCCTTCAACGCCAACCCGGCCTCGCTGGCCGCCGCGCTGGATGTGCTGATCGAGGCCCAGCCGCAGGACGGCCCGGGCCGTTTCGCCAAGGGCCGCCGCATCGCGATCCTGGGCGACATGCTGGAGCTTGGGCCGACCGAGATCGCGCTGCACCGCGCGGTGGCCGACCATCCCGGCCTGTCGGCGGTGACGCAGATCCATTGCGTCGGCCCGCGGATGCGCGCGCTTTACGACGCGCTGCCCCGCGGCCAAAGGGGCGACTGGGTCGAAACCGCGGCCGAGCTTCTGCCGCGGCTGCGCAGTCTCGTCGATGCCGGGGATGTCGTCCTGGTGAAGGGATCGAAGGGCGTGAAAGTGTCGACGCTGGTTGACGCCTTCCGCAAAATGGGCCAGAGAGCCCAACCTGTGTTCGGAGGGGAATGAATGCTCTACTTCATGACGCAATTCGCCGAAGGGGGCGGGCTGCTCAACCTCTTCAAATACATCACCTTTCGCGCGGGCTGCGCCTTTCTGACCGCGCTGGTCTTCGGCTTTCTCTTCGGGCGGCCGCTGATCGACCTGTTGCGGCGCAAGCAGGGCAAGGGCCAGCCGATCCGCGATGACGGGCCGCAAAGCCACCTGTCCAAGGCGGGCACGCCGACGATGGGGGGGCTCTTGATCCTCTCGGCGCTGATGGTCTCGACCCTGATCTGGGCGCGGCTGGACAATCCTTACGTCTGGATCGTCATGCTGGTGACTTTGGGCTTCGGGCTGATCGGCTTTGCGGACGATTATGCCAAGGTGACCAAGCAGAATACCAAGGGCGTATCAAGCCGGGTGCGGATGATCCTGGGGTTGTTGATCGCGGCCCTGGCGACCTATGCGGCGGCGCGCTTCCATCCGGCGGCGCTGACCAACCAGCTGGCCCTGCCGGTCTTCAAGGATGCGCTTTACAACCTTGGCTATTTCTTCATCCCCTTCGGGATGCTGGTCGTCGTGGGCTCGGCCAATGCGGTGAACCTGACGGACGGGCTGGACGGGCTGGCCA
>CAMFIX010000179.1 GCA_945952425.1 uncultured Pseudorhodobacter sp.
CGCCTGACCCGCACCGACCTGCCGGATCAGAACCTGCAGGCGACCTATGCGCGGATGGAGGCCGAGCGCCAGCGCGAGGCCACCGACGAGATCGCGCGCGGCAACGAGGCGGCGCAGCGCATCCGCGCCGAGGCGAGCCGCCAGGCGGCCGAGATCACCTCGGAAGCCGGCAAGCAGGCGGCGATCGTGCGCGGTGCGGCGGATGCCAAGCGCAGCGCGATCTATGCCGAGGCCTATGGCAAAGACCCCGAGTTCTTCGCCTTCTACCGCTCGCTGCAGGCCTATGCGGCGGCGCTGCCCAAGGACAACACCGCTTTCGTGCTGGCGCCGGATGGCGACTTCTTCCGCTATTTCGGGGCCGGGGGGGCGACGCCAGTGATGCCGCCCGCGGTGGCGATGGGCACGACGGGGGCGACCGGGGTCGGCACGACGGTGAACGGCGGGGCGGCGCCGAAACCGGCCGAAGGCTCGGGCGCGGCGCCCTAAGGCGCCTGCGCCGGACCGAGGGCCCTCCGGTCTCCGGGGGGCCTTTTGCTTGGGGCCGGGGGTTTGGGGCCCAAGGCGCTGCCGACTGTCCCCGGCGCGCCATGGGCCCGCGGTCGCCCCGCCGACTGCCGGGCAGGGCCCCACCGACTGCGCCCGCCGACTGCGCCCGCTGGTGCCTCGGCCCGACGGTCGTCCCGCCGACCCTCCAGTCGGCAGGGCCGCGGCCGGGGCGTACAGGGCCATCCCCGCAGTCGGCAGCGCCCCCCACACGCCCCTCTCGCCCCGGCGTGAAACGGTTGCCCGCCTTGCGTCACGCTGCTTTGACCCCCTTTGATCCGGTTTGCATGGACATCCCCCCTCGCCTTGGCCGATGATGACCCCATATGAAAAGGCGCCCGCCGGGGTGACCGGCACATCGAGAGGAGTTCGAACGTGCAGTCCCTGAATGTGATCCCCTTCCAGACGCGGCGTGCGGCCAAGGTCTTGGGCGCCCTCGGCCTTGGCCTGGCGCTTTCCGTCAGCCCGCTGGCCTTCGCGCCCCAGATGATGACCGCCCAGGCCCAGGCCGTGCCGCCCTCCTTCGCCGACCTGGTCGAGAAATTCTCTCCGGCGGTCGTCGACATCCAGACCTCCTCCATCGTTGCCGCCGAGGCGGGTGGCGAGGGGATGCAGGTGCCCCCGGGCTCGCCCTTCGAGAAGTTCTTCAAGGATTTCAACGGCGACCAGCCGCCGCCCGACCAGCAGATGCAGCGTTCTGAAGCGCTCGGTTCGGGCTATATCATCTCGGCCGACGGCTATGTCGTGACCAACAACCACGTCATCGACGGGGCCGATGATATCGAGGTGCAGACCTTCGGCGGCAAGAATTACAAGGCCAAGCTCGTGGGCCGCGACACCAAGACCGACGTGGCGCTGCTGAAGATCGACGCGCCCGAGCCTCTGCCCTTCGTCTCTTTCGGCGACAGCGACAAGATGCGGGTCGGCGACTGGGTCGTGGCGATGGGCAATCCCCTGGGCCAGGGCTTCTCGGTCAGCGCCGGGATCGTCTCGGCGCGCGGCCGGGAACTCAGCGGCACCTATGACGACTTCCTGCAGACCGATGCCGCGATCAACAAGGGCAACTCGGGCGGGCCGCTGTTCAACGTCAACGGCGAGGTCATCGGGATGAACACCGCCATCCTCTCGCCCTCGGGCGGGTCGATCGGCATCGGTTTCTCGATGGCGTCGAACGTGGTCTCCAAGGTCGTCGATCAGCTGAAGCAGTTCGGCGAGACGCGGCGCGGCTGGCTCGGCGTGCGCATCCAGGACGTCAGCCAGGACGTGGCCGATGCGATGGGGCTGAAAGAGGCCAAGGGCGCGCTCGTCACCGATGTGCCGGATGGCCCGGGCAAGGATGCCGGGATCAAATCGGGCGACGTGATCCTGACCTTCAACGGCCAGGATGTGAAGGACAGCAAGGAGCTCGTCCGCCGCGTCGCCGATGCGCCCATCGGCAATACCGTGCCCGTGGTGGTGCTGCGCGAGGGCAAGCAGGTCAGCCTGGATGTCAAGCTCGGCCGTCGCGAGGATGCCGAAAGCACCGCCCAGCCCGCCGCGGACAAGTCGACCAAGCCCGCGGCGCCGCAGACCGGCGAGCTCTTGGGGATGACCTTGCAGACCGTGACCGACCAGATGATCCAGGATCTCGGCCTGCAGCCGGGCGACAAGGGTCTGGTGGTGATGAAGGTCGATGTCGCGGCCGAGGCCTATGACAAGGGCCTGCGCGAGGGCGATGTCATCATGGAGGCCGGGCAGCAGAAGGTCACCAGCCTCAAGGATCTGGAGGCGCGGGTGAAAGAGGCCAAGGACGGCGGTCGCAAGTCGATCCTGCTTCTCGTGCGCACCCAGGGCGACCCGCGCTTCGTGGCGCTGTCGGTGGAATGAGGCCACTGGCCAAAGGCGAAAGGCGGGGGAAACCCCGCCTTTTTCATTTGGGGGGAGTGGCGGGGTGAACCCCGCCCTACTTCACCGGAGTTGTCACCAGGCCCAGAACCTGCGCCGCCTTCAGCGACAAGACCCCGGTATCCAGCCCGTGATCGGCCTGGAACCGCCGGATTGCCGTCATCGCCCCGGGATTCAGCACCCCGTCCAGCGCCCCCAGGTAATAGCCCCGCGCCAGAAGCGCCCGCTGCAGCGTCAGGATCGTGTCGGGCGTCAGCTGGTCGTAGCAGGGCGTCCTGATCCAGACCTCTGCCGTGTCGCGCACCATCCGTTGGTGGCTCTCGGAGCGATAGGTGGCGGGCGTGGCCGCCCCCTTCGCATCCACCCCGGCCGGCGAGACGAGATGCGTCACCGTCTCGGTTTCGATCACCGCGGGCAGCGTATCATGGCCCCAGCAGGCGCCTGGCGGTTGGGCGGGGGGGCGGGCGGCATCGCCCGGCAGGGCCTCGGCCGAGAAGTCCAGCGCCTCGGGGGCCGCGACCGGAATGGCCGGGCCGCAAGCCGCAAGAAGGCAGAGGATCGCGGCGGCACTTGCGCGCGCGGTCAAGGTCTTGGCCTGCATGAGCCCCCCGATTTTGCCGCCATCATAGGGGGGCATCGCGCCGGGGGGAAGGGCGGGCGCAGGGCTGGAATTGGCGCGAAGCTTCAGGTAAAGGGGGCGCAACCAGTCATGAGGGCAAGATGGCCAAGATCACCTATGTGGAATTCGGCGGCAAGGAACATGTGGTCGAGGTCGCCAATGGCCTGACCGTCATGGAAGGCGCGCGCGACAACGGCGTGCCCGGCATCGAGGCCGAATGCGGCGGCGCCTGCGCCTGCTCGACCTGCCATGTCTATGTCGATCCCGCCTGGGTGGACAAGCTTCCGAAGAAAGACGCGATGGAAGCCGACATGCTGGACTTCGCCTGGAACCCGGATGCGACGCGCTCGCGCCTGACCTGCCAGCTGAAGGTCTCGGCCGCGCTGGATGGCTTGAAGGTCTTCATGCCGGAAAAGCAGATCTGAACCCCACCGGGTCGCGATTTTTCGCCGAAAAATCGGCGGCGCCCGTTGCGCTTGAAGTGGGCGCGGCAAGGGGCTAACAGGGGCGCGACCTTTCACGGAGCAGACCCATGGCCGAGAAGATCCGCCGCCCCCAAGCCCAGACGCCCAAGGGCTTCCGCGACTATTTCGGCGCGGAAGTGACCGAGCGCAAGGCGATGCTGGACAAGATCGCCGGGGTCTACCACCTGTATGGCTTCGATCCCCTGGAGACCTCGGCGGTGGAAACCGTCGAGGCTTTGGGCAAGTTCCTCCCCGATGTCGACCGCCCCAACGAGGGGGTTTTCGCCTGGCAGGACGAGGATGCCGACTGGCTGGCCCTGCGTTACGACCTGACCGCGCCCCTGGCCCGCGTCGCCGCGCAATACCGCAACGACCTGCCCTCGCCCTATCGCCGCTATGCGATGGGCCCGGTCTGGCGCAACGAAAAGCCGGGCCCGGGGCGGTTTCGCCAGTTCTATCAATGCGATGCCGATACGGTCGGCACGGCCAGCGTGGCGGCGGATGCCGAGATCTGCGCCATGCTGTCGGACGCCTTGGAGATCGTCGGCATCCCCCGCGGCGACTATGTGGTGAAGGTGAACAACCGCAAGGTGCTGAATGGGGTGATGGAGGTGGCCGGCGTGCTGGACCCCAATGACCCCACGAAGTTCGAGGCCGAACGCGGCATCGTGCTCCGCGCCATCGACAAGATCGACCGGCTGGGGGACGAGGGCGTGCGGGCTCTGTTGGGGGAGGGCCGCAAGGATGAGAGCGGCGATTTCACCAAGGGCGCGGGGTTGAGTGCCGAGCAGGCCGAGGTCGTCATGGGCTTCACCACCGCGCGGCGCGACACTGGCGCCGCCACCGTGGCGCGCCTGCGCGAGCTGGTCGGCGGCTCGACCCTCGGCGCCGAAGGCGTCGCCGAGCTGGAAACCATCGCCGAACTGCTTGACCGCCAAGGCTACGGCCCCGACCGCATCCTGCTCGACCCCGGTGTCGTCCGCGGCCTCGGCTATTACACCGGCCCGGTCTTCGAGGCCGAACTCACCTTCGAAATCCTGGATGAGAAGGGCCGCAAGCGCCAGTTCGGCTCGGTCGCGGGCGGCGGGCGCTATGACGGGCTCGTCAAGCGCTTCACCGGGCAGGACGTCCCGGCCACCGGCGTTTCCATCGGCGTCGACCGGCTTCTGGCCGCGCTGCGGGCCAAGGGACGCGGCATGGCCGACACCACCGGCCCCGTCGTCGTCACGGTGATGGACCGAGAGCGGATGGCCGATTACATGGCCATGGTGGGCGAACTCCGCCAGGCCGGTATCCGCGCAGAACTCTATCTCGGCAATCCGAAGAACTTCGGCAACCAATTGAAATACGCCGACAAACGCCAAAGCCCGGTCGCCGTGATCCAGGGGGGCAACGAGGCCGAGAAGGGCAGCGTCATCCTGAAAGACCTCATCCTCGGCGCGAAAATCGCCGCAGGCGCCAGCCTGGAGGAGTGGAAATCCCGCCCCGCCCAGGTCGAGATCTCCCGCGCCGATCTGGTGGCCGAAGTCCGAAAGATGCTCTCGTGACCCAGGCCCCCAAATTTTCGCAGAAAATTTGCCCCCCGGCCGCGCGATGCTGAGCCGGGCTGCCACGCGGGCCGAGGCCCTGCGCGCCTTCGACGCTTTCCGCGCCACCGGCGCCCTGGCGGTCGAGGCCGACATGCTTCTGCCCGCGGGCACCCTCCTTGACCTCTACGGCGAGGATATCCGCGCCCAGGCCTATGTGACCCAAGACCCCGACCGCGGCGAGATGATGCTGCGCCCCGACTTCACCGTGCCCGTCGTCCAGGCCCATATGGCGCACGGGGCCGACCCCGCGCGCTATTGCTATATGGGCGAGGTCTTCCGCCAGGATGCCGAGACGCCCGAGACGATCCAGGTCGGCTACGAGGTCTTCGACCGCGCCGCCCCCGAGGCCGCCGATGCCGAGGTCTTCGCCCTCTTCCGCGATGCCCTGGCCGGGCTGCCGGTGCAGCCCGTCACCGGCGACATCGGCATCCTGATGGCCGCCGTCAAAGGCCTCGACACGACAGCGCGGCGCAAATCCGCCCTGCTGCGCCACATCTGGCGCCCCGCCCGCTTTCGCGCCCTGCTCGACCGCTTTTCCGGCCGCGCCCCCATGGCCCCGGCCCGCGCCGCCCTGTTGCAGCGCCTGGGCCAAGCCACCCCCGACAGGCTGATCGCCGAGGCCGGCCCGCTGATCGGCCTGCGCGAGCCCGCCGAGATCGCCGCCCGCGCCGAGGCCCTGCTGGAGGACGCCGCGACCCCGCCGATCCCCGCCATCGCCGCCGCCATGCTCTACGACCTCCTCCAGCTGCAGGCCCCCGCCCGCGCCGCGCTCCACCACCTGGAACAGATCGCCCCGCACCTGCCCGCCATCACCCCCGCCGTCACCCGCTTTGCCGGCAGGCTCGACGCCCTGCAGGCCCGCGGCGTGCCGACCGAGAGCCTGCCCTTCCAGGCCAGCCTCGGCCGCGCCTCGATGGAATATTACGACGGTTTCGTCTTTGCCTTTCTGGACGGCGAGCGCACCGTGGCCACCGGCGGCCGCTATGACGCGCTGACCGAGGTTCTGGGCCGCGGCCAGTCGATCCCGGCGGTCGGCGGCATCCTGCGGCCCCATCTGGTGGCCGAGCTGAGGGCGCGCAGATGATCCGCATCGGAGTGCCCTCCAAGGGCCGCCTCATGGAAAAGACCTTCGACTGGTTCGGCGCGCGGGGCCTGAAAATGACCCGCACCGGCAACGAGCGCGAATATGCGGGCAGCGTCGAGGGCGCCCCGGGCGTCGCGCTCGTCCTGCTGTCGGCCGGGGAAATCCCCCGCGAGCTTGCCGCCGGCCGCATCGAGCTTGGCGTCACCGGCACCGACCTGATCCGCGA
>CAMFIX010000180.1 GCA_945952425.1 uncultured Pseudorhodobacter sp.
ATGGGCTCTATCCAACTGAGCTACACAAGGCTTCGGCCCCATGGCGGGACTCGAACCCGCGACCCCAAGAGTGACAATCTGGAGTGCCGCCGGCATTCGCCGGGGGTATGGTGGTTCAAGGAGAAGGGCTCGACGACCTGCGGGACCAATGCCCGGGGCTGCCAGTTGAGCTATCCTCCAATGGTCCCGGCGACGAGAGAGGCGAAACAGGTGCTCTACCGCTGAGCTACAAGGGCTTGCGCCCAAGGCGGGGATCGAACCCGCGACCGGCTGGAGTTCCGCCGGCATTCGCCGGGGTCGTAAGGCTCGGGGCGACGAGGGGGATGTGACTTGGGCCCTCCCGTCCGCACCGATGGACGCCTGCAAGGTGGGGGCTTGAACCCCACGGATAGGCCCGATGAGCAGTAGTCACATCGGCATTCGCCCCGAATTGGGCTCCGGCGACAAAGGGGGCAGGATCTCATAAGCTAACGGTTGCCCGTGCGGGAAGTCGAATCCCGCCCCTCCGGGTTGCCCCGGCGCTCTCACCTGTAATCCTGCCGACATTCGCCGGATCGTCTGGTCCCGGGGACAAGGAGAGCAGGCACCCGATCCCGTATCGGGCGCGGGGGTTCCACCCGCTACCTGTAGTCCCGCCCGCATTCCCCGGGGGTAAACTCTTGCGGCCGAAGGACAAGGTGGCGGGAAGTCCCGACCCGAACCGGGTGCCGGTTCTCCCGGCTGGCTTTCGTCCCGCCGGCATTCCTTCGGTCTCCCCCGGGCCGCAAAGCCCGGGGGACGGGTTACACTTCGACCGCCGCGATCTGGCCCATCCAATGGTCGGGCCCCATCCGTCCGGCCGCGACATCGGCCAGCTGGTCGAAGACGGCATCCGAGAAGCCGGCGATGTTCACCACATCGTCGCGTTCGGGCGCCTGGGTGGTCGCATAGGGCTGGATGTCGATGCAGACGAGTTTCGCCGCCCGGTTGCGGGCCTTGAGCTTCGTCCACTCCGCCATCATCCCCGTCGTGTGCCGGTGCGGCCCCATCCAGGACTCGTTGTCCGAGACGAAGATCACCAGGTCCGGCGCCACCCCCTGCCCGTTCAGCGCGGCCAGGGGCGCCGCGCAATCCGTGCCACCGCCGCCAAGCGCCGCCAGACGCTCGGCATTGGTCAGGACCGTGTCGCGCGCCTCCAGCCGCAGCGGGCGCACCGCCTCGGCGAAGGGCAAGACCAGGGCCCCCGGGTTCTGGCGCAACACCGCCGCCGCGACCAAGGCCGCCACGTCGATGCAGCGCACCGCGCTCGTCGCCCCCGGCCGCCAGCCGGTGACCGGCGTCAGCATCGAGCCCGAGACGTCGGCGCAGACCGCCACTGTCCCCGCCACCACCGGCACGCGGGCGACCGAGGTCTCCAGCGCGTCCAGCAGCGCGGCGCGCAGCTCGGGCGGCCGGGCCTCCAGCGCCCGCAGCGTGGCGAGCAGCTGGTAGGGCAGCCCCTTCGGCTGACGCAGCACCGCGGCCACATGATCGACCACGCCCGGCACCGTGAAGGCGCCCTTGCGGTCCAGCATGTTCAGCCCCTGGCGCAGCATGTCCCACGACCCGCGCCGGGCGACCTCGGCCCATTGCCCGGGCGAAAGGTCGAGGTCGGCCAGCATCTGGAACGGCACGTCGGGCACTTTCGCCGCCCCCGCCCGCAGCGCCATCAGGTCGCGCAGCGCCTGGGGCAGAAGCCCCACGTCGCAGGGCCGACCCAGAACCCAGGCATAAAGCGCCTGGCGCTCGGGCGTTTCGGGCTTGGGATGGACCATGCGGATCACATCGGCCAGCGAAGGCGCATTGCCGACCGAGGCCTGCAGGATCGCGCCATCCGACGCCCCGTTCAGCCAGTTCTGCACCATCGCCTTGGGCCGCGAGCCCAAAGACTTCCGCCCCACCTGCCCCGAGCGCAGGATCTGCACGAAGCTGCGCAGCATCCGGCCCGAGGTGACGACCCGGGGGAAGACCCGGGCGAACAGCACGGGATCGCGCAGCGACAGAACCGCCAGCAGCAGCGCCGGAGCATCCTTCATCCGGCCCTTTTCCCGGGCATGGATGGCGGTCTGCGCCAGAAACCGCGGCTCGACCGCCATCGCCGCCTCGACCAGGGCCGAGACCTGGGTCTGCGCATCCTGGTAGAAGGCCGCGCCGAAAGTGCCCGTCATGGCCAGTTGCGCCAGGCGGTGGTCGGCCGACAGGTCATAGGCAGGCCCGCCGGCCTCGTTCCGTCCTTGAACCTTGGGCAAAAGCCGCCCCTTCAAGGCGGCAAACACGGATTTGTTCGCCATGATCTTTCCTTTCGTTTTCGCCCCCTTGTTCTGGGGCAAAACCGCGGCCTGGGGAAGAAAAACGCGAAAGCGGTGCAAGTTATTGATTGGAAATGGGAATTCGGCGAATCGTGCGAAAGGCTGGCGAAAAATACTATCCCTTGATATAAGGCTTTATCCCAAAGGATCGCACCCCATGCGCAATGTCGTCATAGGCTTTCTCGGCACCCAGCTCGACATGGGCAAAAGGCGCGACTGGCGGCCTTCGGTGCAGCTTTGCACCCATGAGGGCTTCCCCGTAGACCGGCTGGAGCTGATCCACGACGGCGCCCATTACCACCTGGCCGCCCAAGTCGCCGCCGCCATCGGCAAGACCGCGCCCGAAACCGAGGTGCGGCTGGTCCGGATGGACATGGCCGACCCTTGGGATTTCCAGGAGGTCTATGGCAAGCTTTACGACTTCGCCGCCGATTACGGCTTTGACGAGGACCGCGAGCGGTATCACGTGCATCTGACGACCGGCACCCATGTGGCGCAGATCTGCTGGTTCCTCTTGACCGAAAGCCGCCATATCCCGGCGCGTCTGATCCAGACCGGACCGCCGCGCGGGCCCGAGACGCCCTCGGGGACGCTGGATGTCATCGACCTGGACCTTGCCCGCTACAACGCTCTGCAGCGCCGGTTCGAGGCGCAGGCGCGCGACCATTCCGCGCTGCTGCTGGGCGGGATCGAGACCGCCCATCCCGGGCTGCAGGCGACGATCCAGCGGCTGGACCTGGTGGCCACGGCCTCGGATGCGCCGCTGGTGCTGGTCGGCGAACCCGGCACCGGCAAATCGGCGCTGGCGAGCCATCTGCACGAGCTGAAGCTGTTGCGGCGGCGCATCAAGGGGCGGCTGGTGCAGGTGAATTGCGCGACGCTGCAGGGGATGGGGGCGCTGATCGGCCAGCGCCGCGGGGCGACGGGGGTGGCGGGCAGCGAAAGGCCGGGCTTCCTGCGCGAGGCCGACGGCGGGGTGCTGCTTCTGGACCGCATCGACGAACTGGCGCCCGAGGCGCAGGCGGTGCTGTTGCAGGTGCTGGAGACCGGGCGCTATTGCCCGCTGGGCTCCGAAGCCGAGGTGACCGCCCGCTTTCACCTGGTCGCCACCGCGCTCTTGCCCCCCGCGGTCCTGGCCGCGCGGGGGCGGCTGCGCCCCGACCTCGCCGCCCGCCTGTCGCATTGGGTCTTCGCCCTGCCCCCCTTGCGCGACCGCCGCCAGGACATCGCGGCCGAGCTTTCCGCCCGCCTGGCCGAGGCCGAGCGCAAGCTGGGCCGCAAGGCCGGGTTCAACGCCGATGCCATGGCCCGCTACCTGCGCTTTGCCGCCGAGGCGCCCTGGCCCGGCAACCTGCGCGACCTGCAGGCCTCGGCCGAGCGGCTGGCGGTGCTGGCCGAGCGCGGGCGGGTGACGGTGGCCATGGTCGAGGCCGAGATCGCCACGCTGGCCGCGCAATGGGGCGCCGAGCCGGAAGAAGCGGCGGACGCGCTGCAGGGCCTGGTCGATCCCGCCACCATCGACCTTTTCGACCGGGCGCAGCTGGAGACCGTCCTGCGCACCTGCCGCGCAAGCCCCAGCCTCTCGGCCGCCGGACGCGCGCTTTTCGCCGTCTCGCGGGCCGAGAAAAGCTCGGCCAACGATGCCGACCGGCTGCGCAAATACCTGGCCCGGTTCGGGCTGGACTGGGCCAGGGTGACGGGAGCGCGCGGTTCGGCATAACTTTTTGCACCGGGTCGCATGAGAAAGTCCAAAGGTCACAGGTCGGCGGAAGGGTGATATTCCTGCGCTGGAACGGCCCCCGGGCGGGCGGCACATAGTCCCGGGGGTCTGGATGAAAAGCGAAGCCGAAGTCGTTGTCGTGGGCGGGGGCGTGGTCGGCGCCTCGATCCTGTATCACCTGGCCGGAGCCGGCTGCCGCGATGTCGTGCTGCTGGACCGCTCGAAGCTGACGGCGGGATCGACCTGGCATGCCGCGGGGCTTCTGGTGACCTATTCCCGCTCGTATGCCGTCAGCCGGATGACGCAGGAGTCGATCGACGTCTACAAGGCCGTGGCAGCCGAGGCGGGGACCGAGGTCGGCCTTTACCAGGTGGGCCAGCTGCGCGTCGCCAATACCGATCTGCGGATGGACGAGTATCTGTCCTATATCGGCATCGCCGCCGCCGCGGGGATCGAGGCGCGGATCGTGACGCCCGAGGAAATCCGCAAGCTTCATCCGCTGCTGAACCCCTCTCCCGAGATCAAGGGCGGGCTCTTTCATCCGAACGACGGCTATATCAACCCGTCGGACATCACCATGGCGCTGGCCCGGCTGGCGCGCGAAAAGGGCGCCAAGATCGAGCAGGACACCGAGGCCACGGCTTACGACCAGCTGCCCGATGGCCGCTGGAAGGTGACGACCAACAAGGGCGAGATCGTCGCGGGCAAGCTGGTCTTCGCCACCGGCAATTACGCGCGCGAGAATGCGCGGCGCGTGGGGCTCGACCTGCCCTGCATCCCGATCCTGCACCAGTACTGGACAACGATGCCGGTGCCCCAGCTGGTGGAAAACCGCAAGAAGGGCATTCCGCAATACCCGATCCTGCGCGACGAGGATTACGGCGCCTATCTGCGCGAAGACACCGGCGGGCTGCAGTTCGGGCCTTACGAATTCCAGAAGGATCTGAAGCTTTGGGCCGTCGATGGCGTGCCAAAGGATTTTCGGCATGGACCTGCTGCCCGAAGATTTCGACGCGGTCGAAACCCAGTGGGGCAAGGCCATCGAGCGGGTTCCGGTGCTGGGCGAGGTCGGCATCAAGTCGAACACCCGCGGGCCCTTCCAGATGACGCCGGACGGGCTGCCCCTGGTCGGCCCGGCGCCGGGGCGGACGAACCTCTGGCTGGCCGAGGGCGTGCCGGGGGGGCTCGTCTGGGGCGGGGCCATCGGCAAAAGGCTGGCCGCCTGGATGCTGCAGGGCGACCCGGGGCTGGACCTGTCGGAGATCGACGCGCGGCGGTTCGGGACGTTCGTCTCCAAGCGCTGGACCATGGCCAAGGTGCACCAGGCCTGGGGCACCCATATGGAGGTGCATATCCCCGGCGAGGACCGCCCCGCCGCGCGGCCTGCGAAAACCGCGCCCTCCTATGACCTGCTGACCGCCAAGGGCGCGGTCTGGACGGTGCTGGACGGCTGGGAATTCCCGCGCTGGTTCGCGCCCAGCCCTGCGCTGGCGGTGCCCGAACACGGGTTCCGCCGCACCAACCACATGGACTATGTGCAGGCCGAGGTGCGGGCCGTGCGGCAGGCGGCAGGCCTGATCGACATGGCGCCGATGACCAAGTTCACCGTCAAGGGCCCGGGCGCCGCCGCCTGGCTGGACGGGATATTGGCCAACAAGCTGCCCTCGGTCGGCCGCGTCGGGCTGAGCGTCGCCTGCAATGCCCAAGGCGGGATCATCGCGGAATATACCGTGATCCGCCACGCCGAGAACGACTTCTACCTCGTCTCGACCCCGGCGGGCGAGGTGACGAACTGGGACGAGCTGACCCGCCTGCTGCCCCGGGACGGCAGCGTCGCCTTGCAGAACGTCTCCGAGCAAATGGGCGTGCTGGCGCTTTCGGGCCCGCTCTCGCGCGAGATCCTGCAGCCGCTGACCGACACCGACCTGTCGAATGCCGCCTTCCCCTGGCTTGCCGCACGCAGGGGCGAGGTCGGGCTGGCCCGCGACGTCACCCTGGTGCGCGTCGCCTATACCGGCGAACTCGGTTGGGAGCTGCACCATCCGATGAGCTACAACCGCCACCTGGTCGACCTGCTGCTGAAGGCGGGCGAGCCGCGGGGGATGCGGCTTTTCGGAACCGAGGCCATCGAAAGCCTGCGGCTGGACAAGGGCTATCGCGCCATCCACCGCGAACTGGCCTGGGACATCTCGCCGCTGGAGGCCGGGCTGGAGCGTTTCGTCCAGCTGGACAAGGCCTTCATCGGCCGCGATGCCATTGCCGCCCAGAAGGCGGCGGGCGTGAAGCGGCGGCTGGTGACGCTGAAACTGCCGGCCGGGGAGACCTCGGTTCTGGCGCATGAAAGCGTCTGGCAGGAAGGG
>CAMFIX010000181.1 GCA_945952425.1 uncultured Pseudorhodobacter sp.
CCCTTGCTTTCCCCGGAGTTTGTGATGACGAAATACACGCTCGCGCTTCTGCCGCTGCTCATGGCCTCGACCGCGATTGCCGGTCCGGCCACGGATGAGGGCGCCAAGCACCTCACGGAAGTTTTCCAGACCTATCTCGGCTCGACCGAGGGCGTGGTGGCCGTGGCCGTCGATGGCGACGCCTATGCCCTGACGCTGGACCCCAAGCCGCTGTTGGACCAGGCGCAAGAGGCCGGGGTGACCGCCACGCTCTCGCCCCTGGAATACAGCCTGACCGACAATGGCGACGGCACCTGGGCGGTCAAGCAGGACCAGCCCTTCACGATGAGCTTCTCGGGCCCCGACAAATCGGAGCTGAAGGAAGACGTCGCCAAGATGACGCTGGACGGCACGTTCGATGAAAAGCTGATGGCCTTTTCGTCCGCCAAGGGCGGGTTCGAAGGGCTGAAGGCCACCTCCTCGCAAGAGGCGCCCGAGGGCAAGGCCACGGTCGAGGCGACGCTGGCCTCCGGCACCTACGAGATGACCGGCGCCGCCGGGGCCTCGGGCGGGACCGATGTGACGATCACCGGCACCGGCACCGGCCTCGTCGAAGTCATCACCGCGCCGATGGGCGAGGGCGCGACGGCCATGCCGGTGACGATCAAGGTCGACAGCTTCAGCCAGAAGATGACCGGCTCAGGCCTGATGCTGGACGGCATCTACAAGACCGCCGCCTGGCTGGTCGCCCATCCCGACGACGCCTCGAAAAAGGCCGCCAAGGACGAGTTCAAGGGCATCCTGACCGGCGCCCTGCCGATCTGGAACAACATGCTGGTCGAGGGCACGGCCTCGAAGATCTCGGTCGACACGCCCATGGGCCCGGCCGGCATCGACGAGGTGGGCTTCACCGTCGATATCAACGGCGCGGTGAAGGACGGCAAGTTCCGCGAGGCGATCTCGCTGGCCGGCCTGACCCTGCCGCCGGGCGTGCTGCCCGCCTGGGCCGAGCCGATCCTGCCGAAGAAGGTCACGCTGGACGTCCAGGCCACCGGCTTCGACGCGGCGGCGGGCTTTGTCGCCGGCCTCGGCGTCTTCGACCTGCCCGAGGGCATGGCCGACACCACCGCCTTCGACGAAAGCGTCAAGAAGGCCTTCCTGCCCGATGGCACCGTGACCGTCTCGCTGAACCCGGGTGCGGTGACCGGCGACGGGTATGAGCTGACCTACCAGGGCGACATGAAGGTCGATGTCGCCTCCGACATGCCGACGGGCAAGGCGACCGTCACGCTGACCGGCGCCGACAAGCTGCAAGCCGCGCTGCAGGCCGCGCCCGACGACATGAAGGCCCAGGCGATGATGGGCTTCGGCATGGCGCAGGGCATGGCCAAGCAAGAAGGCGATAAGCTGGTCTGGGAGATCGACGCGACGACCCCCGGCTCGGTCTCGGTCAACGGCACGCCGCTGATGGGCGGGCAGTGAGCGTTTCGGTCGCCCGCATAAACCCGCAGTCGGTGGAGCTGGCGCTGCTGTTTCAGCGCCACACCGCCGACATGCATGCCGACACCCCGCCGGAGAGCATCCATATGATGGATGCCTCCGAGCTGGACGTGCCCGAGGTGCATTTTTTCGTCATGCGCGACGCCGGTGCCCCGGTCGCCATGGGCGCCTTCAAGGTGCTGGAGCCCGGCCATGCCGAGATCAAGTCGATGCATGTCCTGGCCGAGGCCCGCGGCCGCGGCCTGTCGCGCCGCATGCTGGATCACCTGCTGGCCGAGGCCCACGCGCAGGGCATCGCCCGGCTGAGCTTGGAGACCGGCACCCAGGCCATGTTCCTGCCCGCCCGCAGGCTGTACGAAAAGGCCGGTTTCACCGAATGCCCGCCCTTCGCCGATTACCGGCTGGACCCGATGTCGGTCTACATGACCAAGGCGCTGTAACCGCTCCCCCCTTGCGCCCGTCCCGCCCTTCGGTCAAAAACACCCTCACGGCCCCGTAGCTCAGCTGGATAGAGCAGCCGCCTTCTAAGCGGCTGGCCGGGGGTTCGAGTCCTCCCGGGGTCGCCATGCCTGCCGTCTTGCGCCCTATCCTTTCGGCTAGCCCCGCGCCTTTGCAGAAAAGTTGCCGGAATTGAGGCGAAGGAGTAACATCTTCGTCATCTGGCCGCGGCCAGAGATTCCCATTTTCCTCTTCTTCTAAAAATTCATTCAACTGAGGTGCGACATGGCTACGTTTACCGGATCGGGCGCGAATGAGAGCATTACGCCGGGTGGAGTGTCGGGGACGGTTTCGTCCAACCCGCCCGGATCTCTGCCGAGCGGCGCTGCCGACCAGCTTTTCGGCGGCGACGGCAATGACACGCTGAACGGCGGCGGCGGGGCGGATTCGCAATATGGCGGCAATGGCAACGACTATATCTATGCCGTGATCGGCATTGATGTCGCCGATGGCGGCAGCGGGATCGATACGCTGGACACCACGCTCTGGGGCCTGGATTACGTGGTCAACCTCTCGACGGGGCTCACGACATTCTCCGTCGCGTGGGCAGCGACTGTCGAGTACAAGGGGTCTGGCATCGGCAATGACAGCCTGGCCGGCACGACCAGTGCCAACCTGATCTATGGCGGCGACGGCAACGATACGATCAACGGGGCCGGCGGGTCGGACAGCTCTTACGGCGGCTATGGGAACGACTATATCTATGCCGTTCTGGGCACCGATCTGGCCGATGGCGGGGCGGGCACCGATACGCTGGACACGACCGCCTGGGGGCTCGACTATACCGTCAACCTCGCGACGGGGCTGACGAATTTCACCGGCGAGAGCTTTGCGAATTTCGAGAACCTGGTGTCTGGCGCGGGCAATGACAGCCTGACCGGCACCGCGGGCGCCAATGCGATCTATGGCGGCGACGGCAACGATACGATCAACGGCGCGGGCGGAACCGACAGCTCTTACGGCGGCAACGGCAATGATTACATCTATGCCGTGCTGGGCATCGACGTGGCCGATGGCGGGGCGGGGACGGATACGCTCGACACCACGGCCTATCTTGGCGATTACGTGGTCAACCTGGCGACGGGCCTGACCAATTTCTCCGGCGAAAGCTATGTGAACTTCGAGAACCTGATTTCTGGCGGCGGCAACGACACGCTGACCGGCACCACTGGCGACAATTCCATCAACGGCGGCTTGGGCAACGACCAGCTGTTCGGGGGCGACGGCAACGACACGCTAATCGGCGGCGCTGGCGCCGACAGCGCTTACGGCGGCAATGGCAACGATTATATCTATGCCGGCAGCGGGGTGGACAGCGCCGATGGCGGGGCCGGAACCGATACGCTGGACGCGACGGCCTTCGTGGGCAACCACAATGTCAACCTGATTACCGGCGCGACCAATGCCGCGGGCGAAAGCTTCCTGAACTTCGAGAACCTGCTTTCGGGGTCGGGCAATGACAGCCTGACCGGGACGGGCGGCGCCAATGCGATCTATGGCGGTGACGGCAACGACACGATCAACGGGGCGGGCGGCAACGACAGCTCTTACGGCGGGAACGGCAACGACTATATCTATGCCGTCTTCGGCTCGCCCGAGAGCATCGACGGCGGGGCCGGCACCGATACGCTGGACACCACGCCCTTCACCGGGAACTACGTGGTCAACCTCGCGACGGGGCTGACGAATTTCACCGGCGAGAGCTTCCTGAACATGGAGAACCTGATCTCGGGCATCGGCAACGACAGCCTGACCGGGACCGCGGGCGCCAATGCGATCTCTGGCGGGGATGGCAACGACACGATCAACGGGGCGGGCGGCGGCGACAGCTCTTATGGCGGCAACGGCGACGACCTGATCTATGCCGTGCTCGGCACCGATATAGCCGACGGCGGCGCGGGGACGGACACGCTGGACACCACCGCCTTCACCGGGAACTACGTGGTCAACCTCGCCACGGGGCTGACGAATTTCTCGGGCGAGAGCTTCGTGAACTTCGAGAACCTGATCTCGGGCATCGGCAACGACAGCCTGACGGGCACCTTTGGCGCCAATGCGATCTATGGCGGCGACGGCAACGACACGATCAACGGCGGGGGCGGCAGCGACAGCTCTTACGGCGGCAATGGCAACGATTATATCTATGCCGTGCTGGGCACGCCGGAATCCATCGACGGCGGGGCGGGGATCGACACACTGGACACCACCGCCTTCACCTCGGATTACGTGGTCAACCTCGCGACCGGGCTGACCAATTATGTCGGCGAGAGCTTCCTGAACATGGAGAACCTGATCTCGGGCGCGGGCAACGACAGCCTGACCGGGACCACGGGCGCCAACTCCATCTGGGGGGGCGATGGCAAGGATTCGATCAACGGCGGCGGCGGGGCGGATGTGCTGCATGGCGGCGCCGGGGTCGACAAGCTGCAGGGCGGCGCGGGGCAGGACGATCTGATCGGGGGGCTCGGCAACGACGTCTTCGTCTTCAAGAAGGCGGCGCATTCGGTGGGTGCCAATGCCGACATCATCATGGCGGGCGATGGCGCCGTGGCCTTCGAGGGCGCGGGCGCCGCGGCGGGCGACAAGATCAACCTGTCGGGCATCGACGCCGATACGACGACGGCGGGCCACCAGCACTTCACCATCGGGGTGGGCAAGGGCACGATCCAGATCGTCACCGTCGGCACCGATACCGAGATCCTGGGCAATACCAACAACGACGCGGCCTTCGAATTCCGCATCGTCATCCAGGACGGGGCGGTGCTCTCCAGCGCCTATACCGCGGCCGATTTCATATTCTAAGGCAGGATCGGGCCGGGGGACGACCCCGGCCCGTTTCAAGGCTTTGCCGCCGCCGCCTTTCGTGCGACGCTGGCCGGGTCATGGCCCGAAGTAATCCGATGCGCCTTTTGATCGTCGTCCTGCTTGCCCTTCTTGGCACCCTGCCGGCCCATGCCGACAAGGTGGCGATGGTCCTGGGCAATTCCGGTTACCTGCATGCCAACCCGCTGCCGAATGCCGCCAACGACGCCCGCGACATCGCCGCAAGGCTGGGCGAGATCGGTTTCGACGTCCATCTCGGGCTCGACCTGACCCGGGCGCAGACGCTGGCGCTGGTCGAAGACTTCTCCAAGGCGCTGAAGCCCGAGGATGTCGCGCTCTTTTACTACGCCGGGCATGGCGTGCAGATCGGCACCGAGAATTACGTCATCCCGGTCGATGCCGATCCGGGCGACGAGCAGGGGCTGGTCGATCAATCGGTCAAGCTGCAGACGATCCTGCGCACGATGGAGCTGCGGGCGGATCGGCGCATCGTGATTCTCGACGCCTGCCGGAACAACCCTTTTGCCGAGAAACTCGCCTCGCGCGGGGTGGGAGAGACCTCGCGCGGGCTTGCCAAGGTCGAGGCGGGGGTGGGGAGTTTCATCGTCTTTTCCACCCAGCCCGGCAATGTGGCGCTGGATGGCAATGGCCGCAACAGCCCCTTCACCACCGCGCTTCTGGCCCATATCGGGGTGGCGGGCGAGGATATCCACCAGATGATGCTGCGGGTGCGGGCCGATGTGGTGGCGGCGACGGGCCAGGCGCAGGTGCCCTGGGAGAATTCCTCGCTGATCGACGAGGTCTATCTTGCGGGGGCCGCGACCGCGCCAGCGGCTGAGCCCCCCGCTGAACCGGCTGCCGAACCGACGGGCGAACCCGCGGCCGAGCCGCAACGCCAGGCGCTTGCCAAGCTTGCCCCCGCGCAGCCCGAAACGCCCTGGTATTACGTCTCGGGGCTGGACCCCAACGGCGACGGCTTTCTGGCCTTGCGGTCGGGCACGTCGGGCGATGCGACGCGGCTGGCCAAGATGCCCGAGGGCACGCGGCTGCAGCTTCTGGACACGCAGGGCGTCTGGTATCACGTGCGGCTGGAAGACGGCCGCGAGGGCTGGGCGCATTCGCGCTGGATCGCCTGCTGCACCGGGGGCACCGCGCGGTCGGAAACCGTCGCAACCCCCGCCCCGCAAAGCTGCGAAAGCCTCTGGCACGACCGCAACGCGATCTGGGCGGCTTACGGCTATTGCTTCACCTCCGCCCGCGGCAAGGCGGCTTTCGGCACGGCGGGCTGCAGCCGCAACCAGGCACAGGCGCAGGCCGCCATGTCCCCCGCCGACCGCGCCGAGGTCGACCGGCTGAAGGCGCAAGAGGCCGCGCAGGGCTGTCCGTAGCCCAGGCCCGCGGAAACGTGCCATAAGACAGGTCCGGGCAGGGGGCGGACCTCGGCCCCAGCCGGAGGTTGCCATGGCCAAAGCCATCCATTCCATGATCCGCGTGGCTGAAGAGGCGCGCTCCATCGCCTTTTACCGCGACGCTTTCGGCCTGCAGGTCGCCGAGCGGCTGGCCTTCGAGAGCTTTACGCTGGTCTATCT
>CAMFIX010000182.1 GCA_945952425.1 uncultured Pseudorhodobacter sp.
CACCAAGCCCGATGTCTACCCGATGACCGTGCAGCTGAACAACATCGTCAACTCGGTGCAGGGCGTGAAGGAATACAACGTCAACATGGCCGCGACCATGTTGACCGGGCTGGTTCCCCTGGTGATCTACTTCATCTCTGGCAAACTCTTCGTCCGCGGCATCGCCGCCGGTGCCGTGAAAGGCTGACCCCATGACCTATTCCATCCAAGTCAAGGACTTGAAGCTCGATTTCGGCTCGGTCTCGGTGCTGAAGCAGTTGAACCTCGATGTGTCCGAGGGCGAGTTCATCGTGCTTCTGGGGCCCTCGGGCTGCGGGAAATCGACGCTCTTGAACTGCCTCGCGGGGCTGTTGGACATCACCGACGGGCAGATCTTCATCAAGAACAAGAACGTCACCTGGGCCGAGCCTTCGGACCGCGGCATCGGCATGGTGTTCCAAAGCTATGCTCTGTATCCGCAGATGACGGTGCGGGGGAACCTGAGCTTCGGGCTGAAGAACGCGCGCGTGCCCAAGGACGAGATCGACCGCCGCATCGCCCGGGCCTCGGAAATCCTGCAGATTCAGCCCTTGCTCGACCGCAAGCCCGCGGCCCTGTCGGGCGGTCAGCGCCAGCGCGTCGCCATCGGCCGGGCGCTGGTGCGGGATGTGGATGTCTTCCTGTTCGACGAACCGCTTTCCAACCTCGACGCGAAACTCCGCGCCGAACTGCGGGTGGAAATCAAGCGCCTGCACGAGCGTCTGAAGAACACGATGATCTACGTGACCCACGACCAGATCGAGGCGCTGACTTTGGCCGACCGCATCGCCATCATGCGCGGCGGCATCATCCAGCAACTGGCCGCCCCGCAGGAAATCTACAACCGGCCGGTCAACCTGTTCGTGGCGGGCTTCATCGGCTCTCCGGCGATGAACTTCCTGAAAGGCGCCACGGTCGAGGGCGGGCGGGCCTTCCAGGTCGGCGCGACGAAGGTGGCCCTGGCGGGTTACGACGGCGGCCAGCCGATGGAGCGGGCGCAGGCGATCCTGGGCCTCCGCCCCGAACACCTGACCTTGCAGGACCATGCCGAACCGGGCCACACGATCCCGGCCCTGGTGGAACTGGACGAGCCGATGGGGGCCGATAGCCTCGTCTGGCTGGAGGTCGAGGGCCAGCAGGTCTCGGTCCGCGTGCCGTTCGAGCGGCGGCCGATGGCAGGCGCCCATGTTCATCTGAAGGTCGATATCGCCAAGGCCTCGATCTTCGACGCCACTTCGGAGCTGCGGGTCTGACCATGCTGAACCTCGCCGGGGATTGGGTGCTGTCGCAGGACGGCACCGACATCCAAGTGCCCTTCACCCTCCCCGGCGACGGGATCGACGCGCTTTACAAGGCGGGCGCGATCCCCGACCCCTATTTCGGCCGCAACGAATACGACCTGCGCTGGATTTGCGACCGGACCTGGGTGGCGCGGCGGTCCTTTGTGACCGACCGCACCGACCTTGTTCTGGTGGCGTCCCAGCTGGACACTCTGGTGACCGTGGCGGTCAACGGGGTGACGGTCCTGACCTCGGACAACATGTTCCTGTCGCATCGGGTGGACCTGTCGGGCGTGCTGCGGCCCGGCGAGAACGAGATCACCTTGACCTTCGGCAATGTGGTGGCGGAAGCCCAGGCCCGCCAGGACGCGCAGCGCTATTTCATCCCCTTCACCGCCCAGAACACGCCGATCCCGAACGGCAACATGATCCGCAAGCCCTCTTGCGACTTCGGTTGGGACTGGAACATCGCGCTCGCCACTTTCGGCGTGCATGGCGATCTTTACCTGGAAGAGATCGCCCCCCGCATCGACCATCTGGTGATCGCCCAGACGCATGAGCCGGGCCGGGCGCTCGTGACGGTCGAGGCCCACAGCGCCGAAGAGGGCGCCGAGGTGACCTTCTCGCTCTGCGGTGTCTATGCCAAGGCGCGGGTGACCAGAGGTGTCGCGCGCGCTGCCTTGCCGGTGGAAGAGCCCGCGCTCTGGTGGCCTGCCGGGCAGGGCGCGCAGGTGCTGCACGACCTTGTCGTGCGGATGGGCGCGCAGGTGGAGACCCGCCGCATCGGGCTCCGCCAGATGGAGCTGGTGACGGAAAAGGACGCCGCCGGTTTGGGCTTCAAGTTCCGGGTGAACGGGCGGGACGTCTTCGCCAAGGGCGCCAACTGGATTCCGCAGGACGCACTTGCGGGGCGGATCAATCCGACCGACACGCGGGGGCTGTTGCAGTCTGCCGTGGACGCCAACATGAACATGATCCGCGTCTGGGGTGGAGGGCGCTATGAGCCCACCTGGTTCTACGACCTCTGCGACGAGCTCGGCCTGATGGTCTGGCAGGATTTCATGTTCTCCTGCCACATCTACCCTGCCGACGACGCCTTCCTTTCGGGCGTTGCCGAGGAAGTCCGCCAGAACGCGCTGCGCCTGCATCACCATGCGTCGCTGGCCCTTTGGTGCGGCGACAACGAGCTGATCGGGGCGCTGACCTGGTTCCCCGAGACGCGGAAGAACCGCGATCAGTATCTGGTGGGCTACGACCGTCTGAACCGCACCATCGAGCAGGCCCTCAAGGCGGCGGTGCCGGGGGCGGTCTGGTGGCCGTCCTCGCCCTCGCCGGGGCCGATGGATTTCGGCGATGCCTGGCATGACGACAGCAAGGGCGACATGCATTTCTGGAGCGTCTGGCACGAGGGCCGCGACTTCGACCACTACCGCGATGTGTCGCCCCGCTTTTGCTCCGAGTTCGGGTTTCAGTCCTATCCTTCGATGGCGACGATCCGGAGGTTCGCCGAGCCGAAGGATTTCAACATCGCCGCCCCGGTGATGGAGAGCCACCAGAAGAACGCCGGGGGCAATGCGCGGATCGCGGAAACCATGTTCCGCTACTTCCGCTTCCCGGTGGATTTCGAGAATTTCGTCTATCTCTCCCAGGTGCAGCAGGGGATGGCGATCAAGACCGCCGTCACCCATTGGCGGTCCTTGAAGCCGCATTGCATGGGCACGCTGATCTGGCAGCTGAACGACACCTGGCCGGTCTGCTCCTGGGCCTCGCTCGACCATGGTGGCAACTGGAAGCTGTTGCACCACATGGCCAAGGACTTTTTCGCGCCGGTCACGGTCTCGGCCGTGCCGACGCCCCAGGGGATCGAGCTGCGCGCCGTCAACGATCTGGCCGATCCCGTGACCCTGACCGTCGTCGCCCATGCCGCGCGCATGGATGGCCAGACGCGCGAGCTTGCCCGCGCGACCATCGAGGTCGCGGGTCAAGCCGTGCCCGCGCTTGTGGTTTCGGTCGGCTCCGACGAGATCCTGGCCTTCACTTGGGAGAGCGCGCAGGCCAAGGGCGGCGACATCTTCGCGCCCAAGCCCTGGAAGGCCTATGACCTTTTGCCCGCAAAGCTCACGCAAAGCGTGAAGAAGGTCGGGCAAGCTTATGAAATCACGCTGGAAAGCGGCAATCTCGCGCCTTTCATCGCCCTGGAGTCCTCGACCCAAGGGCGCTTCAGCGACAATGCCTTCGCCCTCTTCCCGGGCCATCCCGCCCGGATCACCTTCACCCCCGATCACCCCGGTGAGGCGCCCGAGTTCACCCTCCGCGACCTCCACTCGGCCACCTATGGAAAGGACATCTGATGGTCGCCTATCAACTCTATTCCTCCCGCAATTTCCCGCCCCTGTCCGAGACCTGCAAGATGCTGGCCGAAGCCGGGATCGAGGGCACCGAGGGCTTCGGCGGGCTTTATGCCGACGAGGCCTCGCTGGCCGAGACCGCCGCCGCGATCAACGCCGCGGGGCTGACGATGAAGACCGGCCACTTCGGCCTTGCCCAGATCGAGGACACGCCCGACTGGGCGCTGAAGGTCGCGCGCACCCTCGGGATGGAGCGGCTTTACGTCCCCTATATCATGCCGAATGACCGTCCCACCGATGGCGCGGGCTGGCGGGCCTTCGGTGCGCGGCTGGAGAAGGCCTTCGCGCCCATCCGCGCGGCGGGCTATGGCACCGGCTGGCACAACCATGACTTCGAGTTCATCGCCTGCAAGGACGGGGCGATCCCCGAGGCCGCGATCCTGGAAGGCGGGCCTTCGCTGGAGATCGAGCTGGACGTCGCTTGGGTCATCCGCGGCGGCGCCGATCCCATCGCCTGGATCGAGCGTTACGGCAGCCGCATCACCGCCGCCCATGTGAAGGACATCGCGCCGGCCGGTGAGAACAAGGCCGAGGACGGCTGGGCCGATGTCGGTCATGGCACCGTCGACTGGAAGAAGCTGCACGCGGCTTTGAAGGCCGTGGGCTGCAAGAATTTCGTTTTGGAACATGACAATCCGGCCGACCACAAGCGGTTCGCAACCCGCTCGGCGGCTTACGTGAAGGGCCTCTGAAGATGGAAAAACTCGGCATCGGCATCATCGGATGCGGCAATATCTCGACCAGCTACCTGCGGCTTGCGCCCCTCTTCAAGGGGCTGGAGGTCCGCGCGGTGGCCGACATCAACCTGGACGCCGCCAAGGCCCGGGCGGCAGAGTTCAACACCCGGGCGCAGACGGTCGATGAGCTTCTGGCGAACCCGGAGCTGGATATCGTCATCAACCTGACGATCCCCGAGGCGCATTACCCGATCACCAAGCGCATCCTGCAGGCGGGCAAGCATGCCTATTCCGAAAAGCCCCTGGT
Organism: uncultured Pseudorhodobacter sp.; assembly: GCA_945952425.1. GTDB lineage: Bacteria > Pseudomonadota > Alphaproteobacteria > Rhodobacterales > Rhodobacteraceae > Stagnihabitans. The sequence goes on from CAMFIX010000182.1 coordinate 4,691, forward strand.
CCTGACGCTGGAGCAAGGGGTGGAGCTGCGCGACCTCGCGAAATCCAAGGGCCTGTCCGTGGGCTGCGCGCCGGACACCTTCCTCGGCGGGGCGCATCAGCAGGCGCGGGCGATCGTCGACAGCGGCGAGATCGGGACGATCACCACGGGGAACGCCGCCATCCAGGGCCACGGGCCGGAGAGCTGGCACCCCTCGCCCGATTTCTTCTATCAGCCGGGCGCGGGCCCCATCATGGACATGGGGCCGTATTACATCGCGACGCTCATCAACCTGCTGGGCCCGGTGAAGCGCGTTGCCGCCCTGACCTCCTCGGCCGAGGCCAAGCGCCCCATCGGCTCGGGGCCGCGTCAAGGCCAGCTGATCGACGTGAACACGCCCTCGAACATCCAGTCGCTGATCGAGTTCCATTCGGGCGCGACAATCAGCTTCTCGGCCTCCTGGGATGTCTGGCACCACAAGCGCAACCACTTCGAGCTTTACGGCACCAAGGGGACGCTTTACGTCCCCGACCCGAACTTCTTCGGCGGCACGGTCGAGGTGGCGAAGCCCGGCGAGCAGGCCGTGGCCGTCGAGCCCTGGGACCACCCCTTCCTGAAGACCAACCAGGACAGCCCCCGCGGGCCGCTGGCGAACTACCGGACGGCTGGCCTCGCCGACATGGCGGTGGCGCATCTGACGGGGCGCGAGCACCGCTGCTCGCTGGAGCGCACCCTGCACGGGGTGGACGTGATGACCTCGATCCTGAAGTCGGGCGAGACGGGGGCCTTCGTCACCCTGACCACGACCTGCACCCGGCCCGAGGCGCTCGGCATCGAGGAAGCCCGGGCCCTGCTGGCCTGACGAAAGCCGGGGGGCTGCCGCCCCCCGGACCCCCACCCGGAGGAGGGGCGCGCCCCTCCTCCGGACCTCCTCCGCGGATATTTTCAGACAGAAAATGAGAGGGCACTGCAGGTCCGGTCATTTTCTGTCCTGAAATATCCCACGGGGGTCCGGGGGTGTGAAACCCCCAGCCGCCCTATGCCGCCAGGCGCCCCATTTCCCCTTGATCCCCGGCCAAATCCCGCCATAACAAGTTTGATCAAACCGGGACCAAGATGACCGAGACGCGCAAGATCCCGACCCATGAGGTCACCTATGCCCGGCTGCGGGACATGATCCTCTTCGGCACCCTCGCCCCGGGCCAGCCCGTCACCATCCAGGGCCTCGTCACCGACCTCTCCGCCGGCATGACCCCGGTGCGCGAGGCGATCCGCCGCCTGGCCGCCGAAGGCGCGCTGATGCCGCAGGGCAACCGCCGCGTCACCGTGCCGCGCATGGACCGCGGGCTGCTGGAACAGATCGCCTTCGCCCGTCAGACCATCGAGCCGCATCTGGCCGACCTCGCCGCCCAAAGCGCCACGCAAGCCCTCATCGCCCGGCTGGAGGCGCATGACGCCGCCGTCGATGCCGCGATCAAGGCGGGCGATATCCACGGCTATCTGGAAAGCAACCACGCCTTCCATTTCGCGCTCTACGAGGCCTCGGGTGCCGCGGTCCTCACCGACATGGCCCGCTCGCTCTGGCTGCGCTTTGGCCCCTCGCTGCGCATCGTGATCGAAAAGGGCGGCGCCTCGGGCCTGCGGGCGGGCCGCGTCGAGCTTCTCGCCGCGCTGCACAAGGACGACACCCCCGCCGTCGCCCGTGCCATGC
>CAMFIX010000183.1 GCA_945952425.1 uncultured Pseudorhodobacter sp.
TCGCGGCTGTCGGCCTGCCGCAGAGCCAGGACCAGCTGACCAACCCGCGGCTGATCGGCGCGGATGCCCAGGCGCGGACCTTCACCTATGGCGCGGGCCAGTCGATGGTGCTGGACCTCGCGGCGCCCGATTACGACGCCTATCTTTACGTCGATTACTTCGATGCCGGCGGCGAGGTCATCCACCTCGCCCCCAACGACCGCGTGCCGCTAAAGCTGCGCCCCGCAAAATCCGCGCTGAAAGTCGGGGCCGAGGGCCAGGGCGAGCCCTTCCTGCAGATCACCGTCGGCCCCCCCTACGGGCAAGAGATCGCCGTCGCCTTCGCCGCCTCCGCCCCCCTTTACGACGGGACGCGGCCCCTTTCGGAACCCGCGGGGCCCTATCTCGATTTCCTGAAGGCCCGGGTGGCAGAGGCCCGGGCGAAGGACAAGGATTTCAAGGGCGAATGGGTGTATTTCATGGTCGTGACCCATCCGTAAGACCGCGAGAGTCGGGGTGCCCCCCGACCTACGCGGCGGAGCCCTCGCGCCCAATCCGCCCGCCCCATTCCTCATGTGCCCAGCTGCGCCGCGCCCGGCACCGCCGAAACAGCGCATGCTCCGCGACGCCCCCCACCGGCGCCCGGGGTCAAAGCCCCGACCGCCCGCAAAACCCGCGCCCCTTCCTCCTTTCATACTGGCTCAAATATCCCACGGGTGGGTCCGGGAGGGTGTGAAACCCTCCCGGGGCGTCCGAGCGCGCCAGCGGCCAGCCGCTACTGGCACCCCTCCGCCGCCCAGGCCTTCAGCGACAGTTTGAACGCCCCGCCCAGCGGGTGCTGGTCCAGCCGCGCCGAGGGGGCGGCTTCCTTGACATAGAACTTGCCCTGGTCGCACAGCGCGGGCTTGGTCCATTGGTGGCAGGTCTTGCAGGCCTGGCCCTCCCAGGCCTCTTTCGGCAGGCCCTCGATCGGGGGGTAAAGCGGCTGGGTGCCGATCAGCTCGGCGATCGAGCGGCCCTTGATCGGCTCGTCGCCCAAAGCCAGCGCCCCGTCGAAGGTCACTTTCTCTGCCGCGATGGCGCTGGCGGTGGCGGCATCGACCTCGCCCGCGGCGGGGGCCGCGACGACCGGGCTCGGCGAGATCGGGTTGTCCAGCGCCGCGATCTCGGCCTTCACGGCATCGGCGAAGGGGCTGGCGGGATGGGCGTCGAGAAAGCTTTGCAGCGCCACGCGACTGCCATCGGCCTGGGCCGCCTTGAAGGCCGCGGTCTCGACCGGATCGGCCCCCGCCGCGGGCGCCCCCGTCACCGGCGCGGGGGTGGAGCCCTTGACCTCGGCCTGCATCACCTCTGCCAGAAGCCCGCGCGCCGCCGCCTCATGCGCACTGCCGGGATAGGCGCGCAAAAACAGCATGATCTGCACCGGATCGCGCGAGGTGCTGACATCGCTCCACAAGGCCTCGGCGTCCTTCTGCACCGCGGCGGTAAAGCTGAAGGGCCCGGTCAGGCTGGAGGTGTCCCAGGGCGTCTGCTGGCCTTGGGTCTCTTGCAAGACCTCGACGCGGACGGCCTTGAAGGCCTCTTCGATGGCCAGCCCCGGCTCGGCGATGCGCTTGGCCAAGGCAGCGGTGAAGGGCGAATTGCCCGAGGTGCCATCCAGCGCCACGGCGCCCGGCGCGGTGGCATAGGCGAGGAATGTGCCGGTCGGCGCCTGCATCTCGGCCAGGCCCTTGTCGGTCAGGTCGCGCACATTGGTGAAAGGGTTGTTCCGGCAGGCGTCCAGGATCACGATATTGGTGCGGTTGCGCGCCGAGGCCATCTGGCGCAAGACCACCTGCGCATCCACCGCCACCAGCGAAAGGTCCGCCGCATCGGTCAGGGCCGTATCGACCGGCAAAAGGTAATTCTCGCCAAAGCTCTGCACCCCGTGGCCGGCGTAATAGAAGAGCCCCGTGGCCTCCGGCCCCGCCTGCCGCAAGGCCTTGCCGAAGGTCGAGATCGCCGCGGTCATGGTGGCCAGATCGGCATCGGGCAGCAGCGTCACCTGGAATCCGGCGGCCTTCAGCGCATCGGCGATCAGCCCCGCGTCATGGCCGGGGTTCTTCAGCGCATTGACCGATGTATAGGCGCCATTGCCGATGACCAGCGCGATCCGCGGCTCGGCCAAGGCCCCCGTCGCCCAGACCACCAGCGCCAGCACCGCGCCCCAGAGATGCCGCATGTTTCGCCTCCGAAGCCCGCGTTGCCCGCCCAAATTGCTGCATTCCCGGCCAGGTGACAAGGGCCAGAGGGGGAAACACCCCAAGGCATTCCCATGGGATTTCAATGACAATCCCGCGATCCTTGCCCCCGATCCTGTTGCTTTCCGTCACCGATGGCGCATAGTCGCGCCATCTTTCCCCGCGCGCGAGATACACATGGCCCGCATTGCAACCCTGCCGATCTTGTCGCTTCTGGCGCTTTTGGCCACGCCTGCCCTGGCCGAGGACAATCCTTTCGCCCCGGGCTGGACCCTGTCGCCCATGGGCTCGACCCTGGGCTTCCAGTCGGTCAAGAACGGCACCAAGGTCGAGATGAACAACATCGCGACCTTCGGCGGCAAGATCGGGCCGGATGGCAAGGCCAGCGTCGAAATCGCGCTGGACAGCATCGACACGCATATCGACCTGCGCAACGTGCGGATGCGGTTCCTGTTCTTCGAAACCTTCAAATTCCCCACCGCCCAGGTCGATGTGACCATCGACCCCGCGATCCTGCAGGGGTTGAACGACGGGCCGCGCACCTTTGCCGTCCTGCCCTTCACCCTGACGCTGCATGGGGTCAGCAAGGACATGTCGGCCCCGGTCTCGATCACCAAACTCGGGCCCGACACGGTCTCGGTCGCATCGGTGGGCGTCATCCCCGTCGCGGCAGAGGATTTCGGCCTGGCCGAGGGCGTGGCCAAGCCCGAGGATGCGGCCAAGGTCAAGCTCGTGCGGGTGGGCTCGGTCTCGTTCGACTGGATCTTCACCCGCGACGGCGCGGCGCCGCAGGTGGCCGATGCGACGATGGGGGCGGCGGCGGCGAAGGAAACCCGCGGCGCCTTCGACCCCGAGGCCTGCGCCACCCGCTTCGATACCCTCTCCCAAGCCGGCAACATCACCTTCCGCTCGGGCTCGGCCAAGCTGGATGTCGCGGGTTCGGCCGTGCTGGACACGCTCTTGGACGTGGTCAACCGCTGCCCCGACATGAAGATCGAGATCGGCGGCCATACCGACGACGTCGGCGGCGATGCGGCCAACCTGGCCCTGTCGCAGGCCCGCGCGGCCTCGGTCGCCGATTACCTCGGCGCCCATGGCGTGGCCACGGCCCGCCTGACGCCCAAGGGCTACGGCGAGGCCGAACCCCTGGTGCCCAACGACAATGACGCCGACCGCGCCCGCAACCGGCGCATCGAATTCAAGATCCTGAACTGACCTGAACCGAGAGCCTCATGCGTTTCCTGCTTGCCCTCTGCCTCTGCCTTGCAGCCCACCCCGTCCTGGCCGAGAAAATCGCCATGGTCATCGGCATGGGCGCCTATCAGAACGTGCCGGGGCTGAAGAACACGGTCAACGATGCGCGCAATGTCGGCGCGAAGCTCGAACAGGTGGGCTTCAAGGTCACCTATGCGATCGACGCGACGCAACAGCAGCTTCTGGACCTGATGGACACGTTCAGCTTCGACAGCGAAACCGCCGATGTCGCGCTGATCTATTACGCGGGCCACGGGGTCGAGGCTTCGGGTCAGAATTTCCTGATCCCGGTCGATGCGAAAGTGCGCTCGATCAAGGATGTGGCGCGGGTCTCGATCTCGCTGGACCAGCTTTTGAAATCGGTGGATCACGCGCGCAAGATGCGCATCGTGATCCTGGACGCCTGCCGCAACAACCCGTTCGGCGAGCTTCTGTCGGCCGAGGACACGGGCGGCGCCGCTCCGCCCCAGGGCCTGGCCGCGGTCAATCCCGAACAGGGCACGCTGGTGGCTTTCGCGGCCAAGGAGGGCCAGGTGGCGCTGGACGGCAAGGGCGACGACAGCCCCTTCGCGCTGGCGCTGATGGATTCGGTCGTGCAGCCCAACCTGGAAATCGGCCTGATGTTCCGCCGGGTGCGCGACGAGGTGCTGAGGCAGACCGACAACAAGCAGGAGCCCTATACCTATGGCTCGCTCTCGGGCACGCCCTTCTACCTCGCGGGCGCGGTCGAGGGCGGCGAGACGGCCGACCAGCCGGCCGATCCGCGCGTGGCCTGGGCCAATATCAAGCCGGACGAGGAACAGCAGATGCGCGCCCTGGCCGAACAGGGCGACACGCGCTCGATGATCGGGTTGGCCTATATCGCGCAGAACCCGCAGGACAACCGCTATGACCCGAAGCTCGCCTTCGATTACATGAGCCGCGCCGCCAAGGCGGGCGAGGCAGAGGCGCAGTTCGAGCTGGCGAAGCTTTACGAAAAGGGCATCGGCGTGACGGCCGACCCGGCCAAGGCGCTGGAGCTTTACAAGGCCGCGGCCGACCAGGGCTATGCCGATGCGCTGAACGACCTGGGGTTCCTCTACTTCCAGGGCGACCTCGGCCTCGCGCCCGACCAGGCCAAGGGGATCGAGTATTTCCAGAAGGCCGCGGCTTTGCGCCATCCGGAAGCGATGTTCAACATGGCCGGCATGATCGACGGCGGCTTCATCAAGGACAAGGGGCCGAAGGATGCGGCCAACTACCTGTACGACGCGCTGCGGGTGGGATCGAAAGACGTGCTGGAGCAGCTGACGACGAATTCCGCCGCCTTCTCGGTCAAGACCCGGGTGGAGCTGCAGAAGATCCTGAAGGACCACAATTTCATGACCGGCAAGACCGACGGCAAATTCGGCGCCGACGCGATCAGCGCGATCCGCAAGGCCTATGGTCTGACCGGCTGAGACCCGATTTTTCGGCGAAAAATCGCGCGCGCGGCGGGGGCGGTCCAAAACCCCTCCGCGCTGGCGCCCCTTGGTCGCCTGCGGTCAATTCTCCAGGAACAGAGCCTTTTCTTCGCAGAAGAAAAGTCGGCCCCCCCTGCCGGCGTGCTTGCATGGGGCCGCTGTTTTTCGCAATCTGGCGGCGAATTCAAGGGAACACATGATGCGCGCAGTCCTCGCCCGGGCCTTGCTGGCCCTCTCGCTTCTCGTCGCGGCCCTGGCCTGGCCTGGCCTCGTCGCCGCCCAGACCGCGACCGATACGGCTACCGCCACCGATACCGCCACGGCCCCCGATGCCATCCCGCCCCATACCGATGTCGCGGTGGGCGCCTATGTGCTGCGGATGTCGAATGTCTCGCCGCAATCGGGGTCGTTCGACGTCGACATGTGGCTGTGGTTCCGCTGGAAGGGCGATGGCGACAAGCCCTATGACAGTTTCGAAATCGTCAATGGCGTGATCTCCAACAAATCCGACGCCCAGGTCGAGGAGGATGGCGACTTCCATTACGCCACCCTGCGCGTGCAGGCGACGATCTTCCACGATTTCGATGTCCGCCGCTTCCCCCTGGACAACCACATCCTGCCCATCGAGATCGAGGATGCCGATGCGATCAACCGCGACCTGACCTATACGGCCGACGAAGGGATCGCCATCGACCCCTCGGTCGAGGTTTCGGGCTGGAGCGTCGCGATGCAGAAACCCACGGTCGAGGTGCACAAATACGCCACCAACTACGGGTTGCGCAGCGCGGGCGCGGCGGCGAGCGACTATTCGCGGCTGACCTTCTTCATCTCGCTGGACCGCACCTCCTGGGCGCCTCTGTTCAAGTCGTTCTGGATTTCCGCCTTGTCGGTGCTGCTGGGCCTTCTGGCCTTCCTGATCAAGGCCGACGACCTGGACGCGCGCTTCGGCATGGGGGTGGGCTCGATCTTCGCGGCCAGCGCCAACACTTTCGTCATCACGGGCTCCCTGCCGCCCACGACCGCGGTGACCCTGGCCGAACAGATCAACCTGATCGCTGTCGGCATCATCTTCGTCGCGGTCTTCGTCTCGATCTGGAGCCTGCGGCTGCGCTACAAGGACCGCGAGGAGGACAGCCTGGCGCTGGACCGCCGCGCCATGTGGGTTTTGGGCGGGATCTATATCCTGTTGAACATCCTGGTCCTGGCCGTCGATCTGAACGGAATCTCGCGCTGATGCTGATCGGGATCGACTGGGGCGGCACCAAGATCGAGGGCATCGCCATGGCGCCCTCGGGGGCAGAGCTCGCCCGCCACCGCATCGACACGCCGCGGGGCGATTACCATGGCTGCATCGCCGAGATCGTGGCGATGATCGCCCGGCTGGAGGGCGAGACGGGGCAGAAGGGCACGGTCGGCATCGGCATCCCCGGCAGCCTGGAGCCCGTCAGCCGCCTGGGCAAGGG